>DASZBJ010000009.1 GCA_035944115.1 Candidatus Babeliales bacterium | reverse complement strand
CCATTCAACATTAGGTTATCTAACGCCGGATGAGTTTGAACAGAAATATCTTATAGGAGCAGTAGGGTGAAGCTCGCCTTACCGGCGACAGAGGTAATCCACTCTAGGTTCCTTGTGTCTACAAAACTGTTGCAAGATCATGGCTATACTTCGCGTGAAGCTAATTATTTTAACGTGAGTTCGGCGTAAAAATGTTTTTTTTCATATCTACAAAAGCCTAACAATAGGAGCAAAAAATATTGCCCCCAGTCGTTGCGAGCCTGCGCGGCAATCCAGGCTTCAATAGTTATACTTCGAATGTTGATTATAGAAACCGTATGGGTTATTTTCGTGGGTATTGCTCTGCACCCCTGGATTGCTTCGTAGACTCGCAACGACTATCGGAAACTAATGTCGCCTAGAGGATATTGTGAGTGTGATGTTTTCTAGTGTTTATTACATCGAACCCACGTTAATTAAATCTATGGCCCACCACCCCCGCATAAAAAAAGGATACTCAAAAGAGTATCCCTTTAATAATCTTAACCTAGATAGGCAAAACAGTTACTGTTCTGATTCTGCTGATGCATCCATAGCAGGCTTTCTTGCCGCAGTACGGGTAGCTTTGCTTTGCTGTGCTTTACCACGTTTTAGCAAGCGATCAGTTTTAGTTTCTAATACTTTTACCCCTTTATAGTAGCCACATTCTTTGCAAGCCACATGTGTAGCAAGAGGGGATTGGCAATTTTTACAACCGGTAATGGCCATTGGGTGCCACCCTTTATTAGCATTTCTTTTATATTTGCGCGAATGCGAACGCTTACGTTTAGGAACTGGCATGAAAAGTCTCCAAAAAACAGCTCAAAGTTCATAGTTCTCAATAAATAACTATCAAATTGTATACGATTTTCAAAAAAAGAGCAAAAAGTATTGCCTACTCTGCAAGTATCATTATTATATTTTTCGCTCCCATTGGCCCGTGAAATTCTGACTGACTGCCCCTGCGAGCTGTAACTCAAACAACTTTGCATTCATTTCAAAGAGGCCTAGTTGGGTAATGGTCATCAAATCATCGACCGTCTGAGGCCGAAATAATGCCTGTAAAATCATCCATTCTGGGCTATTTTTATCATAGTGGTGCGCAGGCTCCACCGATTTTTCCTGAGATTTCTTGCTCATGCCCGGCAGCACCAACTGCTGGTCGAGGTGTTCATCAACAGTTTCTTTTACCTGCTGGTGACCAAACGCAGCAAAAATATCATGTACTGAGGTTGCCAGCGTAGCCCCTTCTTGGATAAGCGCATGGCATCCGGCACTCAGCTCATCGTCAAACTGCCCAGGAATAGCAAACACCTCCCGACCTTGTTCAAGCGCATACTGCGCAGTAATCCGTGCGCCGCTTTTTTCAGCTGCTTGTACCACCAAGCACCCCTGGCTTAACCCAGCAATGATCCTGTTGCGCGCAGGAAAGTTGCCGGGCAGTGGCTCTGTTTGCAAAGAAAATGCGCTCATGACCGTGCCACCCGTAGCGACTACCTCATTAAAAAGGCGTTTATTGCTGTGCGGATATTCACATAATAATCCTGAACCAAGCACCGCAATCGTTTTACCGCCGACCTCCACGGTTGCTTTGTGGGCCATAGTATCGATACCAAAAGCACCACCACTAACAATCGTCCAATGCCTACTTATTAATTCGGGAACAATCTGATTAATAACCCGCTGACCATACTGATTCGCTTTACGCGCCCCTACCACAGCAATCATATTAGTTTGCCCAACCACTGGGTCATACAGCGGCGCTCCGCGATAGTAGAGTATCGCTGGCGGTACATGTATCTCTTTAAGCAGAGGAGGATAGGATTCATCCAAATTAGTGATCCATGAAAACTGATGCCGCTCTATCAGCCCCAGCTCTCTTTCAAGCAACGATCGATCTGATAAACCACGTACAATCGCATCCGCAACTGTGTATGGAAATCCAAATAACCGTGTGATATCTGATACAGAAATGGTGTAGAGATCAGTGAGCTCAAATGCATCCGGTTTATAATCACAAATCTGTTTTATTTTTGCAGGACCAACGCCATCAATCAGCGATAGGTGCAAAATAGTTTCATGTATATTCATGTTTTTATTGTAACAAATAGTGGGAACATGTAAAAAAGTCCCCTCATTCTGTACCAAACATTTTTAAAAGATTGTCTAAAGATAGAGAGCCTTTCGTTAAAGTATTGATTTTAGAAAACAAAACAAATTATAATTATAGGAAAATAGAACAAATAAAAAAACAAATGGGGTTGTCATGTTACGAAAAATACTGTCAGTTAGTGTAGTCACACTCATCATAGGATTACCATTACAATTATGCGGAGCAGCAGGACTACCAGAACTAAGACCAATCAACCAAGCATATTATAAAGCGCCAGGAGTTATAAAACCTGGCCAATGTGAATCCAAAGTCTTCTGGTTACAAACGCCCCATAATAATGATGCAATATTAATAGAGCTCAATGACCCTCAAGACAGCATCCCTGAAATAGCTATAGATGGACTTGCTAATTTCCACTATATCAGCACCGAGATGGACCAAAACTCTTCGAAATATATTGCTGTTCCTTCTGGTCTCTATTATTGGAAAAAACAAGCCTCGATAAAAGTACGTCCTACCGATCCTAGTTACTACACATATTCTCCTCAAACTGAGGAATTTATCTATGCACAAAGAAAAGCCGCTTTTAACCCCTTTATGCGACCCGAAGTATTTCAAAAATTTCGACAGAAAATGCAATTCATACAAAAATATCTTGATGATCCAGTCAACAATACATGGCATCCTTTTGATCAAAAATGGATTAATACCTTAACAACCAACGCTGGTCAAGTAGTTCATCATGCAGCTGCAGCCCTACCGCTACCTAAAGGCGCTGCACTGGTACAACCACTCGCCAAAGAGACAATTACAATCGCATCATCAAATGTGCTATCAGAGTCTCTTTATAAAGCATGGTTCAACAAAAATATCAACCGTAAAGCAAATATCTTACCCCTTGCCAATAGGCAAAAACTATTTAATGCAGCCTTCAGGAACTCCTTGCAACTTGAAGCCAAAGATTTCATCATGATGCAAGAGCATCCTCATGGACAAATTGAAGGAGGATTAAATACTCCAAAGGGAACCAATTATTTTTCCTTAAAATATGGTCTCCTTCGGAATGGGGCAATAACAGATATTGTATATAAAACAGGTTCTGCAGATCTCTATTATAATTCTAAAAAATTTATTCCAAAAACACCGATATTTGATTCTAGCGTTAATGCTAAAAATATCGCTAATGGACGCTACCTAGGAGCCATTTTTGAATTTATAGATCATCCTGGCTGCTATATTGGTATTGTCAGCGCGCATATCCAATGGGGAAAACCAAAACAAGTTCAACAACTTCTTTCTGATATTGACGCTGTTGCTCAACCTTATCCTGCAATGGGATGGATCATAGCTGGCGACTTTAATATGAACTATAACCAGCCCCAATCTAAATCTACCCAAGAAGGATTAGGGTATCTGAAAGCCGCAGGATTTATCGATTCTGGTGTAGGGACCACTGCCCAAAATAAACGATTTACTGCTCTGGGAAAGGTAGAACAATCTCCCCAGAACTATATAACCCTAATGGAAGGTATAGATTACATTTTCTATAAAAATTTACATCTTACAACAGGCAATACGTATCCAGAGATAGATCAATTCCCCGACCGACTTTTAACCAGCGGACATCCGTGGAATAATGGAGCAGCTACCTCTGATCGGGATCGAACATTCTACTCAGATCACGCAATTATAGGAGCAGAATTTGATTATGCCATTGCACAACCAGCAAAAAAACAGGTTCTGCAACCACAAGCTCCTCAACAAACGCCCGTCAAAAAAGGGAACGAAGAAACTGAATATCCATTATTTGATATATTTGGCGGAATATAATGACTCAAAATCCAAATAACCGTGTGACATCTGATGCAGAAAGCGAATACAGATCAGTGAGCTCAAATGCATCCGGTTTATAATCACAAATTTGTTTTATCTTTGCAGGACCAACGCCATCAATCAGCGATAGATGCAAAATAGTTTCATGTATATTCATATTTTTATTGTAACAAATAGCTATAACATGTAAAAAAAATAAAAAACGCTATGGACAATGCATGCATTTCGCCTTACTCTCTTCCCGCAACATACTATCTAAATTGATACGAGGACCATTTCATGTGTGAAACAACATTTCACTTTCTGTTGTGAAACAACATTTCACTTTCTGTTATTAGCAATACTCATTCTTGTGTCACCTATGACAATAGTATCAGCCAGCGACAACACACCCGGCCTTTCACCACAACTTAAAAACTATGACGTTACTGCGCTTCACGCTTTAATGCAATCTAAAAACCCCGGAATAGTGCTTGCTAATTTGTTAGAAGACACCATAGATAAGTTATGCACCTCAGATGAGAATCCAGAAACATTCAATCAAATCATCATAGACCTGAGGAAAGATTTAGCTGCTGCCACGCTCCACGCTAAACGCATATATAGTCCCAAACGTAAGTCTTCTAGCCCTCAACGAGGCTTACAAAATACCTTCTCTACAATGCCATATATACATTTAACTAACGTGTTACACGGATATCAGTCACATTTGAGAACCCCACACAATAATCATGCAAAGGCATTTCATATACTGGTTATGAATCTTAATACCAATGTTGCCACTATTGCCCAATCCATGCAGAACAGATTACCTATTACACATACCAATGACTAAAACAAATTTGTCTATACAATCATAATTTCATAGAATGTAATACAAATAAGAGTAGACAAGTAACCTTTTTCACCTTATCCTCTTGCCACGATATGCGCATGTCAAAGATTCTTTTCTTATTACGGTTACAAACAACATTCATTAAACAGAAGGATTCCTTATGAATTATACAAAATTACACATACTGCTGTTAACTGGGCTAACGATCACCTCCACATGCACTATGCATGCTGCAAACGAGAATGAGTTTCCTCAATTTTTAGCTGGTGGCGCAGAGGGATCAGAGAGCCCACGAACCTCAACAGTTCAATACCTTTTGGCGCTTAATGAATGCCTATCTGATGACGATGCTTATCAGGGTAATCCTCAGTCACTCTTACTGCTCATAGAATCAGCGCAAGCGAATCTTAAAAATGCCCATGGTCTTGCACGGACTCAATGTGAAGAAGAAGGCAGAGCGAAGGAAGCACAACGACGACGGGAAAAGGAGGAACAAAGAACGCAATTAGAAGCTCAGATAAAACAGCTGCAAAACCTAGAAGCAGCAGAAGCAGCAAAATTAAAGGCTGCGAAAGATAATTTTAAAAACAAACGCGCAGAAACTGCAAAAGCCCTACAGAAGGCACGAGCACAACTAGGATCTGCTACCCCGGTAAAACCAAAACTAGCTCCCTACAAACCTGAAGTCCCTGCATTGAGCGACAGTGAAAAAGCTCTGACCGCTAGTAAAAGGGCCGCTCGAAACCTTCACAACGCACACAGTGTTGGACAACAACAAAGAGCTCTTACCAATGGTAGAAAATAGCATTTGACTAAAAACGTTTTGTTAATAAAGGAACGAGGGGTTGATTTTCTAATCAACCCCTCGTTCCTTTATTAATGCATATTTCTAATAACAAATCACTTTAATCAAACATCACTGTATCTTCATCTGATTCTTCTTCAAGCTCCTCTGACTCTTCATATGAAAAATCATCTGCTTGAGCAAAGCCGTCAAAAGACACCGACTGCGATCCATCAGCAGCATACATCTTCACCCGTTCACCAGAACCAGTAACCGGAGCAGAAATATCACCTGCAGATGTTTCTCCAGTCTCATCTTCTTCAAATGCTGTGATACCAGATAACAACTGCCCTTCATCAAGACGAATTAAACGAACACCTTTTGCTTGGCGTCCCATAGTACGTACTTCTGAAGGAGACAGACGAATAATTTTACCCGCTTGATCAATTAACAAAATATTAGAACGTTCGCTAACCAATGCTAAGCCAACCACTTTTCCATTACGAGTAGTTGTTGGAATAGTACGTACACCAAAACCACCACGATGCGCAACACGGAAATCATCTACGCTTACTCGCTTACCATATCCACGATCGGTAGCAAATAAAATATCCTGTCCATCAGAAAGCACTTCCATACCAACAACGTGATCTTTTGGTTTTAAACGAATACCAATCACACCGGCAGCTTGACGTCCCATTGAACGAACTTCATCTTCCTTGAATCGAATACCTTGACCATTCGCCGTTGCTAAAACAATAGAACTGTTACCATTGCTAATTGCACAGAACGCTAATTCATCACCATCATGCAATGTCACTGCGCGAATACCCGTAGTACGAATTTTTGCAAATGCCATCGCATCAGTTCGTTTAATGATTCCTTCTTTTGTTACCATGACCATGAATTTACCTTCCATGTCACGCGTACAAATTAAAAGAACAACACGCTCAAATTCTTGCAGCGGTAATAAGTTAATAACTGCACGTCCTTTTGCGATACGAGAACCTTCTGGCACTTCAAACACCGTCATCGAATAGACACGACCAAGGTTGGTAAAGAACAGCAACTCATCATGATTTTTAGCAACAAATATATTTTGTACTATATCATCTTCCAATGATGCCATACCCATCTTACCTTTACCGCCACGATGCTGCACACCATATATTTCTACCGGCACTCGTTTGATATATCCCTTAGTAGTTAATGTCACTACCACGTCTTCGTCAGGGATCAAATCTGCTTCCGTTAAAATATCTACTGCACCTTCAATACGGGTACGGCGAGGATCAGAATATTTTTCTTTGATATCAACAAGCTCTTTTTCTACTTCTTTTTTCAGCACCAATTCGTCATCAATAATCTCTTGAAGGCGTGTGATGTCTGCTTTTATCTCTTCTTTCTCTGCATGAATTTTTTCTTGCTCAAGACCAGTAAGGCGCTGCAAACGCATTTCTAAAATCGCTTTACCTTGGACCGGAGTCAGCATAAATCGTTTGTTCAGTTCTACAATCGCATCATCTGCTGAATCTGACTGCTTAATTAACGCAACAATTTCATCAATGTTTTTAAGTGCAATCACAAACCCGGTAAGCAAATGTTCACGCTCGCGAGCCTTACGCACATCAAAAACACTTCGTTTATAAACAACTTCTTTGCGGTGACAAACAAAATGATGGAGCATCTGCTTAAGCGTAAATACCATTGGCTTATTATCAAGCAATCCCAACATCAAAATTGAAACTGATGTTTGCAAATTCGTATGTTTATACAGTTGATTTAAAACGACTGCCGGCTCTTCGCCTCGCTTAAGATCAATCACTAAACGCATACCACGTCTATCTGATTCATCTTTAATATTTGCAATACCTTCAACAATTTTATCGCGCACTAAATTTGCAATTTTAATCGTAAGATCTGATTTGTTAACCATATAGGGCAACTCAGTGACAATCAGACTGGTTCCCTTTTTAGTCTCTGCTATTTCAACGACTGCACGTAAAATCAACTTTCCGTGACCTGTTTTATACGCTCTTACAATACCAGAACGACCACAAATAATACCGCCGGTTGGAAAATCTGGAGCAGGAATAATATCAAACAGCTCTTCTTCTGCAATATCTTCGTTTGCTAAAATCGCCAAACAGCCATCAACTACTTCGCCAATATTATGTGGTGGAATCGATGTTGCCATACCAACCGCAATACCGGTTGTACCATTAATAAGCAAATGCGGTAGTTTACTCGGCAACAATGTTGGCTCAACCAAAGATTCATCAAAATTAGGAACAAATTCTACCGTTTCTTTATCAAGATCGGCAAGCAGTTCTTGCGTAATTTTTTCCATTCGAACTTCGGTATATCGCATTGCCGCAGCATTATCGCCGTCAACCGATCCCCAGTTTCCCTGTCCATCAAGCAATGGATAACGCTTAGAAAAATCTTGTACCAATCCAACCATTGCAACGTAAATAGCGTCGCCACCATGTGGATGGTACTTACCCATCACATCCCCTACAATACGGGCAGATTTATGATACGATTTATTATAATGAAACCCAAGTTGATGCATCGTATACAATATACGACGGTGAACCGGTTTTAAGCCATCTCTAATATCAGGGATTGCACGGCTCACAACAACAGACATGGCGTAATCAAGAAATGATTCTTTCAATTCTTGTTCAATTAAAACGGGTTTTATACCCTCATGTTTAATTTTGTCTTGATTATCTGATGAAGCCATAGACTAATCCTCTTTCAGTTGATAATTATCCATACAACTAACGCTAAAATAATGCATAGTTTTACGTATTATAGTGTACATTTAACCTATGCATAACACAAGGAACATACACGATCACAACCAGGAGACGCAACTATCTCTAACCACTATAAAAAATTTAATAAAAATCTCAAAATTTATATCTGATGATGCCAACACCCATCATAATAAATGCGGCCTCGCATTTTTGCATGCGAGGCCGTTAAATACGCAAATATTACTCATCCAAAACGGAGTTCGAATGATCTCTCTTAATAATATCTAAAAGAGTCCCTTCCTCTACAACTCCATCTTCTAACGTAAAAAGACTTTTCGGCCTTCCTTGTTCATCAACACCCATCTTGATCCGACAATTCTTAAAGGCTGCCCCTTCTTGCTCTCCTAATTTCGTCAACTCTCTCTGTTGCACCACAATCAAAGCGCAACTATTGGCAAACGTACCGACCTTGGTTAAGAACTTACGAGATTCATCCAGAGATGTCTTCGCATCGGTATGTGTCAACAAAGAATCATCAACCAATAAACAGGCAAACTGATTTTTAGGTAATGACTGGAGCATATGAATACATTCTTCTGCCCGTACCCATTCAGCTGAAAGTGACGAAGCGTCTTTTTTTGTATCATCAGAAACAACGATATACGATATTAATTTATGAAAGGGCGTAAGCTCCGCTTGACGAGCTGCTGCAAAGCCATACGTGTGTATAAAAACCAGATTAAGACCTGTTTCTCTTAGCTTATTTGATTTTCCACCTTTATGAGCTCCGGTAATAATGAGCTTATTGGCACCTTTATCAGCATTCAATTCAATGTCACTCGCAACAGCGGTAGCAGGATTAAGGCCCACATGCCATGCATCTTTGAATTTTATAATCGGCGTATCAGACGATGGAATGAAATCTGCAAAGCAGACTGGCGCTCCCTGCATCTCTTGTTCTTTGTACCACTGCGCAACGGAAACAAGTGCGTCTACTTCTGCTACACTTGCCATACACTCTTTTAAAGATGCTGACTGTTCTTTCAGTAGTTGATAGTTATATAAGGTTTTACCAATAGGAGAGCGACGCCTCAACGATTGTTTACTGTTAAAATAGGTATCATCTATGATGGGAGCAAACGTATTAACCTTAGACTGAATATTGGAGGCATCTGAGGCAGCAAATAGTTCTGAAGCATCATCATTCTTTTGCACACAATTATTTAACTCTGCAATGGCACGCAGACCACCTTTAACTGCGCAAACTCGCTTATATAGCTGATTTAACACAGCTGTTTCTGAACCCATTTGCTGCAATACTTCTTTAAGATTCACCAACTCCATCGCAACATGCACAGCGGTACCTACTTGATATAGGGTAATTAACGCATTCAAAACGCCAGCATAGGGCAACACGTCGGGAACTTTTGGAACAGGAGAGCAACAAGTATCTATGTGACCGTGATGACCATGGTGAGCATGGTGAGAATGGTGCGGCGCAGCATCCACGAGCGACGGCATACCATCATCCCCACTACTCTGCCGAACTAAATGAGACAGGAAGGCCCCAAGCGCATGATGTCCTAACGGCATAACAAAACCAAACAGCTTGCCGTAGCGACGAGCATCAAGGGCTGTGCTACTCTTATTAAATTTTTTTAGATAATCATTTTTAAAATAAAATGTATCAATAATCGTGGATGCAATCCGATCTTCCTGATTATTAATAAAGTAGTCAAAATCAGGCTCGGCACCTTTAACACGTGCTAGTAATCTTTTTGTTTCTTCTAGCAATGCTGGATTTTCAAGAAACAGCTTAAGTTTTTTTTGCTGAGAGTGAATCACTGAAACATCTGCTGTTGGATTTTTTAGATTATGCATCAACCGTTTTTTACCTGATGCGGTATAGGTTTTATCAAAGACAGAAAGCATTCCTTCATGGGAGTTGCAAGGACCAAGCTCCAAATCGCGCTCCTCTTTTGGTGTAATAACCGATGAAGTCGGCAAGATAGAATGACAGTGATCAGTTGCATTGCAATCTGAACATATATGATAAAAAAGCATTAATATAAAAAAGCCAAAACGAACAGTAAGATAACGAGAATTGTAATTCATAAAATTTCCTAAAAAATAATGATTAAACTATAGACTTCTTGCTTTGCAAAAACACCCTTAAACCGCAAGCATCATACGGTAAAAACATATAGTTAAAAAGCAGATATTATAAAGAACCCATTTAAATAACTAAGCCTTATAGGCTCTAAGCTAGCTAGACCTTATACCATTTTACTCAAGCTTTAGGATACCAAACGCCTCATTAAAGTCGAATGGATTGGGCTACGGCCCAATCCATCCATCATTTGGCGTCGACTGCTAACATCGGTGAAAACCTACGTGCTAGACAGGCTCTTATTCTGTTTTACTCTTTTTAGCTGCTGTTTTTGGCACACTTACATCTTCACTGAAGATTTCCAATACGCCATTAGCCGCGTCGAGTTTAACTACTTTAATATCTGGATTTTCTAACAAAAATTGAGACACCGGAACATAGATAAAGTTGTGTATTTCCCGTTTGAGTGGGCGCGCGCCAAACTCTTTGCTGTAACCCCGCTCAGCAACAGTGTTAATTAATGCATCAGTAATTGTTGCCTTGATATTTTTTGCGGCAAGCTTTTTTTCCAATTCTTTTATTTGAATGCTCGCTATTTTTTCTACATCAGCTAAATCCAGTGCTTTAAAGAAAACAATAGCATCGATTCTGTTTAGGAGTTCCGGTTTAAATCGCATATGCAGCAGTTTGTCTATTTCTGTTTTAACTGTTTCATCAATGGTTCCACGTGCAAGTAATAATTCGGAGCCGATATTGGAGGTCATAATAATGATGCAATTTTTGAACGAAACCGTTCTACCCTGACCGTCAGTTAATTTGCCTTCATCAAGAATCTGTAAAAAAATGTTGAATACATCAGAATGTGCTTTTTCTATTTCATCAAAAAGCACCACGCTATATGGGTGCCGACGAACTTGCTCAGTGAGTTGGCCACCTTCTTCATGCCCCACATAGCCTGGAGGCGCACCAATTAAGCGGGCAACTGAATGTTTTTCCATGTACTCAGACATGTCGATACGTATCATTTTTTGCGAGTCATTGAATAAAAAGTCAGCCAACGTTCTAGCGACTTCTGTTTTACCGACACCGGTTGGACCTAAGAACAAAAACGATCCGATGGGTTTATTCGGATCAGCAAGACCAGCTCTATGGACCTGAATCGCATGGGCAACTTTTTGCAGTGCTTCATCTTGGCCAATCACTCTATTTTTCAGTAGGGATTCCATATTCAGGAGTTTTTTTGTTTCTGATGAGGTAAGTTTTTCTACGGGGATCTTTGTCCAACGCGCAAGTACCATTGCTATGTCATGCTCGTCAACTTCTTGTTTGACTAACGTGGTGTCTATATTTTTTAATTTATTTTGCTCCTGGATCAATTTTTTTTCTAGAGCATCAAGCTTCCCGTATTTTATTTCTGACGCTTTTGCATAATCATCTCTGCGTTCCGCTGCTTGATAAGCCACTTTGGCTTCATCAATTTCTTCTTTTATTTTATTGATTTTTTCAAGAGGTGCTTTTTGTGTCTGCCATTGATTGTAGAGAGTTTTATGCCGTTCCTTCAGCTCAGCAAGTTCTTTTTCCAAATCAGTTAAACGTGTTTCTATAGCGCTTCCAGACTCTTTTTTAAGGGCAAGCTTTTCAATTTCCAATTGCCTGATTTTGCGATCGAGCTTATCTATTTCTTCTGGCTGTGAATCAATAGACATTTTAATCATAGATGCCGCTTCATCAATGAGATCTATTGCTTTATCTGGCAAAAATCTATCGGGTATATATTTATTAGAAAGAACTGCGGCATCAACGAGCGCTTGATCTTTAATGCGTATGCCATGATGGAGTTCATATTTTTCCCGGAGCCCGCGCAGAATTGAAGTAGTGTCTTCTACCGAAGGCTCTTCAATGAGTACTTTTTGAAATCTACGCTCAAGAGCTGCATCTTTTTCTATATATTTTTTATATTCGGCCAGTGTTGTGGCACCAATGCAATGAAGTGTGCCTCGCGCAAGGGCAGGTTTGAGCAAGTTTGATGCATCCATGCCGCCACCAGAAGCACCTGCACCGATGAGCATATGCAGTTCATCAATAAAAAGAATGATGTTTTCTTGACCTTCCTCTATCTCTTTTAACAACCCTTTGAGACGATTTTCAAATTCACCTTGATATTTTGCACCCGCTATCAGCAACCCCAAATCAAGAGAGTAGATAGTTTTATTACGCAGACCTTCAGGCACATCATCGTTGACGATACGTTGCGCAATTCCTTCTACAATTGCTGTTTTACCCACACCCGGCTCACCAATTAAAACCGGATTGTTTTTTGTCCTACGAGAAAGTATTTGTATCACCCGCCTGATTTCTTCATGTCGGCCAATAACCGGATCAAGCTTACCTGCACGTGCTTGAGTAGTAATATTTTGGCAATATTTTTCTAAAGTTTCATAGCGATTTTCTGCATTGTGATTGTCAGCAGTTCTTCCACGACGGATATTTTCCATTTGCTTAAGGATCTCTTTTTTGGTCAAGCCATGGTCAGCAAAAAAAGAGCGGATAGATGCCGGTAGATGCTTGGTGGTAACCCATTGCAAGAACAGATGCTCAAGGCTGATGTATTGGTCACCTAAACTTTCTGCCTCTTGCTTGCATGCTTGTAAAAACTCTTGTAATGATTCGTCTATGGCAACCTGTGCGCGATGAGCTCGCGGCAATGAATTGAGCTCATGCTCCACTAATTGTTGAAGTTGCATGACGGGAATTTCAAAAACATTAAAAAATGAAAGACAAAAGTCATTGTTCAGACATGCCCCAAGAGTGTGGATTGGCTTAAGTAGCTCATGGTTGTAGCGGTTGGCAATTCTGGCGGCTTGATTGAGTAAATCTTGTACCGAATCGGTAAATAATTGACCATTCATAGTCTGTTCTCCTTGATATAGATTATACTGTTAAAATATAATCACTGGCGTGCAATAATAACAAGTAAATTATCTACAACGTAGGTTGCCATATCGATCCAGTAAGCCAATTAAGACTCGCCTTTGCTGCTCCGTTCAACCATTCCAACGCTGACCATGACAACCATCCCCATTCTCGACAAAAAACAGGGTTTCCCCTACAATTAAAAAATATTATTAAATGAGCTTTACAAAGAAATAAAAAATTATGGATCTTAAAAAAATTGATCTCAAGCTGTTTACACCGGATCTTATCAGAAACTTCTCCATCATTGCCCATATCGATCATGGTAAATCAACATTATCAGATCGCCTTCTTGAAACAACCGGCACCCTCTCTGATCGTCAAAAAAATGAGCAGTTTTTAGACAAACTCCAGGTGGAAAAAGAACGCGGAATCACCGTTAAAGCACAAACCGCTTCTATGTTTTATGACTACAACGGCAAAACGTACCTTCTTAACTTAATTGATACTCCAGGCCACGTTGATTTTAACTACGAAGTATCTCGATCATTGTACGCATGCCAAGGAGCATTACTGTTAGTTGATGCTGCGCAGGGTGTTGCCGCACAAACCATGGCAAACTTTTATCTGGCATTTGACCAAGATTTATCGATCATTCCTATTATCAACAAAATTGATATGGCCAATGCCGATCCCGACCGCATAAGCGAGCAGTTGCATAAGCTATTCGATTTTGAAAAAGACTCAATTTTACTTGCATCTGCAAAAGCAAACATCGGCATCAAAGAAATTTTAAACGCTGCGATCGAACGCATCCCTGCACCAAAAACAAATCCTACTGGACTGCTCCGTGCCCTACTTTTCGATTCTTGGTATGACGAATATCGCGGTGTTATTTGTTTGATCGCGATCCATGATGGACAGGTAAAGAAAGGTGATCAAATATCATTTGCACATACTGGACTATCATATGATGTGCTTGAGATTGGGCTCATGTATCCAGACGAACAACCAATGGACGCATTATACGCCGGACAAGTTGGTTACATTATCACCGGCATGAAAACCGTAAAAGAAGCCCGCGTTGGTGACACCATGTTTCACGCCAAAAAGCCGGTCACCGCATTCCCTGGATTTAAACCCGCAAAACCGATGGTATTTGCCGGTATCTATCCCGTTGAAAACATAGACTTTGAACTACTTCGTGATGCAATTGAAAAACTAACACTCAATGATGCCAGCGTGACTGTTGAGAAAAAAAGTTCTCCGGCACTTGGCCTTGGATTCCGATGCGGATTTTTAGGACTCCTACATATGGATGTCTTCAGACAGCGCCTTGAGCAGGAATATGATTTATCAGTAATTGTAACCGCACCAAGCGTACTCTATCGCGTTAGACTGAAAAAAGATCAAGAAATTCTCAATCTAGAAAGCCCATCTGATTTCCCTGAACCAAACTTTATTGATGAAGTGCTTGAACCGATGATTATCGGTACCATCATTACCCCGCAAGCATATCTCGGGAACATGATTAAGCTGTGCGAAGAAAAACGGGGCGTACAAATCTCTTTATCATATATTGATGAAGATCGCATTATTCTGAAATACCGACTTCCACTGAATGAAGTTGCAACCGATTTCTATGATCTTTTGAAATCATTAAGTTCTGGATATGCAAGCTTTGATTATGAAGAGGCAGGATTTGATCCGGGAGACTTGGTCAAAATGGACATCCTTATTAATAAAAAACCAATTGATGCACTTTCCTGCGTAGTACATCGCGATAAGGCATACGATCTTGGAAAAGAATTGGTAGAACGACTACAAAAATCTATCCCCCGCCAAATGTTTGATGTTGCAATACAAGCAGCGCTCGGTGCAAAAATTCTCGCCCGTACATCCGTGTCTGCTCTGCGCAAAGACGTAACGGCAAAATGTTATGGTGGTGACATCTCTCGTAAGCGCAAACTCCTTGAGAAACAGAAAAAAGGTAAAAAGCGCATGAAACAAGTTGGAGATGTAGAGATTCCACAAGAAGCGTTTATGAGCATATTGAAAAAAGACGGTTAATAATTAGTGCAAAATAAAACATACCAAAAACAGGATTGATGGGTTCGTCAGAAAATCAATACGTGTATTGAAAATAATGAAACAGATGGTTTTAGCGGCAATTACAATGATATCCGCCCGTCGTCGCGAGCGGAGCGTGGCGATCCAGCCTTCAAAGTTCATGCCCTCACCCTCATTATTCAATATAAATTTTTGATTTGTAGTATTATCACAATTTTATTAAGCTGGATCGCCACGCAGGCTCGCGACGACGATTGTAAGTTACTTTTTCTGATCAATATTTGCAGATTGCGGATCGCACATTAGCCAATAAACCAGCATAGGAATTCCGTGAATAAAAATCAGTTTTTTTACATCATTATTCTACTTGCGCTCCCAATTGCAATCGCCTTCTATTTAATACAAGAAACAAAGCATACGACGAACAGTAAAAACAAATTGTTCGTCGTATGTACCACTACCATGATCACCGATGCTGTACAAAAAATTGGTGGGACTTTGATTGCAGTAAAAGGATTAATGAAGCCAGGGGTTGATCCACATACCTATCGCGCCCGAGAAAGTGATATTCACGCGCTTATTGCTGCTGATATTATTTTTTATAATGGACTCCATTTAGAAGGTAAATTAGCAGAAATTCTAGAAAAATTATCTACCAAAACAACTATTGCCATCGCCGATGCGCTGCCCAAAAATCAACTGCTCCAATCACCCGAATTTGAAAATTTATATGATCCTCATATCTGGTTTGATATCACCCTCTGGATGCACGTCGTTACACTCATTCGCGACACATTAATCACACATGACCCTGCACATGCTGCACTGTACACTAACAATGCAGATCTGTACCTCGAACAATTACACAATGTGCACGTCAGAATTACCCAACAGATAGAGATCGTTCCTCGTGAACAACGCATACTGATTACTGCACATGATGCATTTAACTATTTTGGCCGCGCATATGATTTTGATGTTGTAGGACTACAAGGTATTAGCACCGAATCGCAAGCAGGAACGGCTGACATAAAAAAATTGGTTGATCTTATTGTATCAAAAAAAATCCCTACTATTTTTGTAGAATCATCAGTGCCACAACGCACCATTCAAGCAGTACAACAAAGTGCTCATGCACGTAGCTGGCCCGTTGCAATCGGCGAGGAATTATATTCAGATGCATTAGGTACAAAAGACAGCCCTGCTGCTACGTACATTGATATGATGCAGTACACGGTCGATACCATTACACAAGCGTTATTGAATCGTGATCATACATCTATACCTACATCATAAAACACAACATACCAAAAAGGTTCCTCGATGAAATACACACCATTAATTGTAATGCTCATAATCCTATTAAACGGATCATTGAAACAAATACATGCCGCTGATGGTGAGCCTATCATTAATACTGATGGCTCTTCTTCTGACGATGAATCCACTAATCCTCTCGACCGTGAAACACAAAATCTCTTAATTTATAAGATGGCACTCTATTATCAAATGCCAGATTTCTCACAAAACAGTACATGGATGTGGAAGTATACCAATGAAAATAAAGACACATGCATCTCTATGATATGCAATACAATGTATAAAGTAACCTTAGATGCAGTCGACCCTGATACATGTCATAACAATACGATCGAACAACATTTTTTTACACCTTCATATGAAGAATGGGCAAAAGAAATATTCGAATCCTATTGGAGATCCGGTTGGAACCCAGTAATAGGTTCCCTCATAGTATTAATAGCTGTGGCAACAGAAGAAAAAAAAATCGTACCACCCACACTCACCCTTCTTGCAACTATACAAGGGTATTTAGGCGTTATTGTATATCTCTGGAAACTCAATAAAACAAGATCTTTAATCGCCGAAAGAAGAAAACAATTACGCGCTCAAAAAAAACCAAGAGATCCCTTGGAACTCGATACGCGAACGGCAATCCTCTCAGAGTATAGAACTGTGATAACTAAAGTCACTGAAGCAATACAAACAAAAATAGATGATTCTGGATGGAGCGAAAAAAAACCTGAACAAAAGAAAAAATATCTTAGGAGTACGTGTAAATTCGTTTATAATCAAACAATCAAGACCTACCAAGAAGCATTCCCGATGGCAATCTTTGATAACACAACCCTAGAAGATCTTGTTTCATCCAGTTCGACAAAAACTACTCCCACAGCATCATATACATCTTGGGCAAAAGACACCTGTTTGTCTCGCTGGAATCCATTAATCGGCATTGTTGCAGCAGCAACTGCAATCGAAGTAAAAAAAAGAAAACTTGCACCACCTGCTGTAATCACTGCTATGCAATTGGGTGCGTTCGGGCAATTCGCCATCAGCACCGGTGTGCACATTAAACGACTCGCCGAGAAAAAAAATCAACCTGCTAGGCTGCGCTAAAGTTACGAAGTGCTGGCAAACCACCATTACAAATGCATTGTTAAATAGTAAATAGTCGCTACACTGTAGGCCACTACTTTTTAAAAACACTAATCTCAACCACAAAAGATCTACTATGAAATACACAAAATTAATTTTAATTGTTGTAACTCTACTGATTATCCCCAGCACGCAATTATTTTCTGCTGAAAGCGATGCCGACCTTCCAGCACTTGTCCAACACGGTGCACTTCAGACTCCAAGAAGAGCTACAGATGAAGAAATTCGATATCTACAGCCTGCTCCTTACACTTGGATGGAGAACATGCTACGGTCAGGCTATAACCCATTAATCTGGGCTGCTTTAGGAACAATCATCGACCAATTAGCCGAAAAAGAAGTTGTATGTCACACCAAAATCAACGATGCGCGAAAGTTTACCACTCTATATGCTTTTGTAAGCATTGGTGTACAAATCAAACGATTTCACACAACATACACTGAAATAAAAAGATTAGAGGCTGATCCACGCTTCAAGAAACTGCATATGCATAGACAAATACAATGCACGGGCCATTCTCATTAAGGATTGCGAAACAGTAGATAATCGTTACACTATAGCCAAATAATTCTCAAATCACCAACCTCAATGACAAGGATTTACTTATTATGCAGCACATACAACTATATTTTTTAACACTGGCAAGCACCCTCATGTTATCTACTACACACATGCACGCCGCTGCACCGCAAGACCCAGCAAGCATACGAGAATCTTACACAGCTTATTTAGCGACAGCATCCATAGATATAGATACAGTTGCAGAAAGTAAACCAGACAGACGACTTGTAACACAATGCCGAGCAGTACACGCGAATACATTCGCTGCACTCTACGCAGTTTTCCCTCATATGAAAGTTGAACTTACGGTGTTAATAAACGATTTCCCTAAACGGTGGGTCTACAATACAAAACCAAGCGATGTGCCATCTTATTCCTCGTGGGCAAAAAATGCATTTCTATCTTTATCTCGGTGGAATCCCGCGATTGGACTTGCTGCACATTTGGCAATACAAAAAGCAAAAGAAAAAAAACTGGTACCTCCACCTATAGCGACAGTGCTTACATTTGCTACCCATGCACAAATGTCTATTAGCGCCTACGAACAACTAAGAAAATTACAGGCGATCAGAACTATCGCTCAAGCTCAACATGCTCAAGCTCAACGCCTGCAAGCGCAACGTCGCAAATAACTTTTAATGCATATACCCTTAAAGAGACTGGCCAACATCAGTCTCTCTTTTTTTATAAACCATATCTGCTACACTGGTTTTATAGATATATGGAATCAATAAAAAAACTATTATGAACTCTTGTGCAATAACCCTTAACAATCTCACCGTTGCCTATAACAACAAACCGGTGCTCTGGAATATCACCGCAGAAATTCCACAGGGTGTTATTCTTGGCATTATTGGTCCCAACGGAGCAGGTAAGAGTACCTTAATAAAATCGATTCTCGATCTCACAACACCAGTTTCTGGACACATTACCATCCTCGGCGGCTCATACGAACAACATCGCCATAAAATCGCTTATGTACCGCAACGATCAACGGTTGACTGGGATTTCCCTGCAACTGTGCTTGACGTAGTCCTTATGGGACGGTATGGCAGACTTGGCTGGTTTAAGCGCCCTACAAAAATTGATATCGATGCTGCATTACATGCTCTGGATCAAGTGGGGCTTTTATCACATGCTAACCATGCAATAAACAACCTATCTGGCGGCCAACAGCAACGTATCTTTCTAGCACGCGCACTTCTGCAAGATGCAACATTGTATCTTTTAGATGAGCCTTTTATCGGGGTCGATACGACCACCGAAAAAACAACCATGTCTGTATTAAAGACATTGCGGGATGCAGGAAAAACAATCATTTTGGTACATCACAATCTACAAACAGTACGCCACTATTTTGATTGGCTTTTTTTATTAAATATAGAAAAAATTGCATGCGGCTCTATTGATGATGTATTTGTTCCTGATTACATCAGCGCAACATACGGCACTGACATTTCACTACATATGCAGATCTAACATGGTACAAACAATGTATCTCTGGTTTATTCATAATTATACGCTGTGTATTGTTATGCTGGGCACCGGAATTTTAGGAGCCACGGCAGGTGCTATTGGAGTATTTGCAACATTACGCAAACAAACGCTCCTTGGTGATGCAATATCACACGCAGCTCTGCCTGGTATTGCAATTGCCTTTCTGTATTCACCACAAAAAACAGTATTTCCCCTTTTAATTGGTGGTGCTTGTACTGGCACACTTGCAACCGCACTGACCTTATATATCGCAAAAAAAACTACCATTAAAACTGACACGCTGCTGGGAATTATGTTATCTGTATTTTTCGGTATAGGACTGGTACTCATCACCATTATCCAACAACAAGAACATACCCATGCCGCCATCATTAATAATTTTATTTTTGGTAATGCCTCTACTATTTTAGTAAGCGATCTAATCTATCTAAGCGCCATTGCACTACTAGTACTTACCTGTCTGACAATCTGGTTTAAAGAATGTGCACTCACTACATTCGATCCCTCTTTTGCACATACTACCGGACATCGTGTAATTTTTTTTGATGTACTGCTCACTACATTACTCCTCTGCACAATCATCATCGGCCTACAAATGGTAGGAGTAATTCTAATGAGTGCACTCATCATTGCTCCTGCTGCAGCTGCACGACAATGGACTCATCATCTCCATATCATGGCATTGTTATCTGCAACTATTGGTGGAACGTGCGGCATTATTGGATCACTCATCAGCAACTCATTTGATCATATACCGACAGGACCAACTATTGTTATTTGTTTAAGCGTTATCGTCTTACTTTCTTGCTTAAGCACTACCCAAAAAGCACAACTATGAACATCGTGACCGCAGAAATTCTTGCCATAGCAGCACTCGCTACCATCGCATGCACCACCATTGGGACATTTCTCATACTACGAGATGTTGCATTAATGAGCGACGCCATCAGTCATGCAGTGCTACCCGGCATTGTAATCATGTTTTTATTCGTTAAAAAACTGGATTCGCCGCTTCTGATTATTGGCGCATCCCTTGCTGGCATTGCAACGGTACTGCTAACAGAGCTCATTATACAGAGCAAACGACTGAAAAAAGATGCTGCACTCGGATTTGTATTTTCACTCTTTTTTTCCGTAGGAATTTTACTTATTTGTAAGTACACCCGCAACGTACATTTAGATACCGATATGGTAATTTTAGGAGAACTGGCGTTCACTCCATTTACCAGGCTCGTTATTGCAGGGCACGATTATGGGCCTTCAGCCTTATGGAGCATGATCAGCATCACGCTTGCTAATCTTACTTTTATTATCTGTTTCTACAAAGAGCTCCTACTAACCACCTTCGATGCTACTTTTGCCAGAACAGTACACTGCAATCCAACAACGTTGTACTACGCGATTATGATCTTAGCGAGCATCACCGCAGTTGGTAGCTTTCATCTTGTTGGTTCAATTGTAGTAGTAACCTTGATGCTTGCACCAGCTGCCACCGCATATCTCCTGACAACCCGCCTATCTTCCCTTTTATTTTTAAGTTGCGCGTTGGGAACTACTGCAACTTTAATTGGTTACTTACTCGCACATTGGGCAGATGTGTCCTTAGCGGGATCAATCGCAACGGTCCATGGCTGTATGTTTTTATGCAGCTTTTTATTCGCACCGCAAAAAGGAATTTTACACAGCACATTTTTTCATCGTGCAGCATACAACAATATGCTTGCCATGATCCTATGCACCTACCTCATACAACATAAAGACAAATACCATAGCGCAACGACTATAGCACAGAATCTCAATTGGTCGCATACACAAACCACTGCAACAATCGAATATGCACTCTCACAGCAACTCATACTAAAAAGTACGAATGTCATTGCAATCACGGACTATGGAATTGCAGCTACCAACCAATATTGCAAGAAAATTTGATTACTTCTCTGAATAAAGAAAAAATTTCATGCGCAATAATCAAGATACTCAGGAAAATCATTATTCTTAATGGCTTTATAAGTTTTTAAAAACACATAAGGAAGAACATGCAAATTAATGCTTGAATCCTTTGGTTCGTATGTAATATTAGGATTAGTAAGATCCATACTATAAATCGCTTCGTGTGTAATATCTGATGTTTCAAAAAAATCTAATATTTTAGAAATAGAGTCAATCCTTATATAAAAATGTGCTCCATCAAAATCATTAGTTGAAACTACATAATAATAGAGGTTCAAGAGAGCAAAAACTACATCTAATAAAAACCATTAATCCTGATTGGATAGATTTGTATGAGAATCTCCTTTATTAACGAGGCTAGATTGCTTCGTTCCTCGCAATGACTGCGTAAGAAAACCCTTTTTATCACA
>DASZBJ010000008.1 GCA_035944115.1 Candidatus Babeliales bacterium | reverse complement strand
ATGGCGGTAGCTACAGCATTTCCATAGGCGCGAACAGCCGCATCATTATCATCAGTGGTAATTTTAATATCATTTGAAAAGTAACTTGTTGAAGAAGCGGTAGAAAGTTGATTATATGCACTATTTGTAACTATTTGTTGTGCAAGATCTTGCTGATCTGCATCTGAAAGTGTGCCATTGTTTTGCTGCTTCAAACTTAAATAGCTTGAAATGAGATTGTGGGCCATAAGCTGAGTGCTATTGAGAGGTACTGTTGGAGTTGTTGTTGCAGTAATTACTAATTGCTGTGATCCTGGTTCGACAGTTGCAAGAGTATTTTGCCAGACATCATCTGAAACAGGAATGGTGGTTTTTGAAGTATCAACTAAAAGATGTGCGGCTGTTTGCTGTGCATGCACATCATTGTTATTGAATGTTGCTGCATACGTAATAGTTCCTCCTGCGACGATGCAAGCAATGATAACAGGTATTATTTTTTTTGATGGAAGTGTCAAGAAATTACAATCAGTTTTTATTACTAAGTATATCAAGCAATCTCATGTTTTTCTTATACATTTGGGGATAAGTGCCACGTGATATACTAATTCTATGTCAGCATATAAAAAGATAATTCCAAGTATTATTTTTTCTCTCAGTATTTTTGTATTTTTTGGAAGCTTTTTTTATGTTTTTTCTTCAAAGAAAGTTGATGCAGCTGCATATTCCCCACTTACCCATTCACTTTCTGTTGGAATGACATCATCTGATGTTGTTACTCTCCAACAAATCTTAAATAGTGATCCTGCAACAGCCGTTGCAGCAAGTGGCATTGGTTCTCTAGGACACGAAACCACCTACTTTGGTGCGCTTACCAAGCAAGCGGTCATTAAATTTCAAAATAAATATAGTACGGACATTCTTATTCCTTCAGGTCTTTCGTCAGGAAATGGCTATGTAGGGCCATTAACGCTCAAGCAACTCAATAGTTTTGCTCTTAATCTCCAAAATGGATCCATTACCACCCAAACGACGGTAAATTCAAGTCAAAATAACCAGCTTTCTAGCTCTGGATTGGTAGATCATTCTCTCAATTTGTATAGTGTAACTCCCTATCAAGTGGCCCCAGGCGGTACTATTACTCTTGGAGGTACTGGTTTTAGTACTAACCAAAATACCGTTACAATAGGCCAATATTCTCTTCAAAATCAGACTTCTTCTGATGCACAGCACATTACTATTGTTGTTCCACAGGTTGTACCAAGTGGAACCTACAATCTAGGTATTACTAGTAATGGAATTACTGCAAAAACAGCTCAAAATAAGCCTGTTTCTATAGTAGTGACTCAAAATCCATCACAAGCCCCAACAATTACGAGTGTTTCACCTGCGCAAGTGAGTGGAAATGATACAGTAACTATTACTGGAACAGGTTTTACATCGGATACCACTATTATTACTGCTCTTGGAACAGTTACGCATCTCAATTCTACAGATGGGAAAACTCTTACCTTTATTCCCTCACAACTTTCATCTTTCTCTAAGGCAGCAGCAATACAACAAAAAGCAGCTGCTCTAAGCGGTGCGGGAGGTCTCATTATTCCAATTATTGCTGTAACTTCTGCTGGATATAGTCAGCAATCACCTGGATTTATTCTAAAATGAGTTATACTTATAAGTATCAATAATATGAATTATTTCAAAGTACTATCTAAATCTTTTGGAATTTTCTTTCTTATAGCGGCTCTTTTTTATGGTATATGTATTCCCCATCAAGTAAAAGCATCTATAGGTGTTCCTTTTGGAGGTTTTGATGTTGGTGATGATTATGAAGTTTGCGACTGTTCAGGAGCAGTATATAGTTGGTTTGCACCTCTTTATTTTGGACCGACACCTGCTACCGGTGCTCTTTCGTGGTTTCCAGGTACAATAGAGTTCTCATATTACCTTCCGCATCCTGGTGCAGCACTTCTCGGTACTTATATTCC
>DASZBJ010000007.1 GCA_035944115.1 Candidatus Babeliales bacterium | reverse complement strand
CCTTTTCTTTACTGGTTCAGAGACTGGCTCCTTGTCTGATGGATTTTTCTTAGACATTATATGATTATAGTTTCCAAAATAATTGTAAAATTTTTGTCACATTTTAATTCTTATACCAAGTTATAATGAATCAGTCAGGATTTGCTGACCTCAAAAACGAGAGTATTATCGAGTCTGACTCATTAGTTGTCGGAACTTTGAACTTACCAAATCTCGACGCAAATAGCGTGGCATATATTGATTCTAGTAATAACCTTTCTGATATTGTTTTGACAGATGGGCAGTTGGTAATTGGTAAGACTGGAAACGCACCTATCGCTAACACACTCACAGGAACAAGTGATGAAGTTATTATTACAAATGGATCCGGTTCAATTACATTATCTACTCCTCAACCAATCTCAACTACTTCTTCACCAACATTCTCCAACATTACAATAACTAATAATATTAATGGGAAAGTCGCTAATGATCTTGTAACTGGTCCGGCGTCGGCAATAAATAATGATGTTTGTTCATTTAATTCAACAACTGGGAAAATCATCAAAGATTCAGGTATCGCAACAAGTAATCTATTTCTCAAAGATGGAAGTGTAACGGCAACTGGTAATTTTAATATGGGAACACATGAAATAACTAATATTTCGGCTATCCGACCGGTAGATACTAATATTAATATTGGGAATTCGACTTCTTTACCTTTGGGTGGTATTGGAAATATTGTTTTGGGTGATTTAACAACTGCGACCGCAAACGATGCCGTGTGTATTGGTCTTCAAAATATTGCCCGTGCTAATTCTGTGGCAATTGGAAAGGAAACTATTGCTGGAACTAATGCCACTATCGTTGGTTATCGTTCTTCATCAGGTACTAACACTGATTCCATCGTTTTCGGTCATGATAATACATCAAATGGAACAAATGCTGATATTTTTGGGGTTAATTGCACAAATTCAATATCAAATTCTCTTCTCATCGGAAATGGATCTTACACAAATATTCGAGCAAATACCACTTGTGATCTTGGAACATCTTCAATTCCATTTCAAAATATCTATTCAAACTCTTCATTAATTGGACCAACAAATTCAAGGACTGTCGATAATATCGTTAGCAATACGAGTACTGGAACATTAAATAACCTTGTGTCATTTGTTTCTGATAAAGTTATCAAAGATAGTGGTATCCCATCATCAATGATATCCGGGGGACCATTCCTCCCTCTTGCCGGTGGCACTATGAATTCAGGGTCAACAATCAATGCTAATACAGGGTCAATTACAAACTTAACAAATTTAAATGGTACAGCTTTGACTAATTATATTATCACTCCATCGACATCAAATTTAGACATGAATTCTCATTCTATTTCAAATGTAACAACATTAAACAGTAAGAATGCGAATGATTTGGTTACAGGTCCGGCGTCCGTAACCGCTGGTCAATTGTCTGTTTTCTCTGGCACTTCTGGAAAAGTTATTATTGTCCCTTCTCAGATTGTAACTAATTCAACACATCTACTCCTGGAGATCTATGAACTTTCGGAACAATAATTGGAGATAGTGGAATCATAGCTACAAATGTTGTCACTAATTCAGGAACTGCAACTAGTGGGAGAATTGCAACTTTCTCATCTAATAAAGTGATTCAAGATAGTGGAACATTATTGACGGCATTAGTACCTTACACCGGTGCATCAACGACTTTAGCCATGGGTACTAACCCAGTAACTGGATCAGGAGCGAATACTGCTGGTTCACTCTCTTTGTCAAGTACAACTGATTCAACATCAACATCCACTGGTACTCTAATTTGTGCCGGAGGTGTTGGTATCGCCAAAAGTGCGTATGTTGGAACCGCGGTTTATGTCAATACAACTAGTGCAACCGCTAAATTAGTTGTTTCTGGTGGTGTTCAGAATGTTGCTAGCGAAGACAGTTGCATAAGAGCTATCAGTTCAGCTTTGAGTGCAAAAATCGAAATTCAAAATTCAACGGCAGTAACTGGAAGAGTTTATGAACTCAGAGTTAGTAGTACCGGTACATTTGATATCACTGATCGATCTGCAGCTAGAACACCTTTTACTGATAATAATGCAAGTTTTGGATTTAATGGTGGATCATTTGGTTCTGGCACCGGAGTTCTTTTCATTGCTAATAGATCAGCTGCACCATCTTCCAATCCAGCAGGAGGAGGTATTCTCTATTGCGAATCCGGAGCGTTAAAGTACAGAGGTAGTTTGGGTACAGTCACAACAATCGCTAATGCATAATTTATTATTTTCTCTACTATAAATAAATGCCTAAAAAGACTCAAACTATTGTGTTCGAAAATAAAACCGCACGAGATTATTATGACGCTGTAATGAATATGCCTGAAGTCGTAGAACGGAGAAATCGTGAATGGTTATTTCTATCTAATGCCCTTCGCCTTTTCTCTGACACAATGTTGGAGTACACAGATATGCATCCTACACGTGATTATGAGACTCGTCCTCATTTACACGTCTCAATCGAATTTGTTAATGGTGATGACATATCAAAAAATAGCCAATGGTATAATCTAGCGATTGACAGAGATATCCATCTGAAAATAGATAAACTGCCTCAACACTTGAAATTGGTAAGTTTCTTAAGACTAAAAATGCATAACATTGGTTGCATGTAATTCCACAATACCATTTCCCATATGTTTAACTACATATTCTTCCCAACAAGCGTATTCATGCCGATCACCCAATTTGAAATGAAAATACTCCAATTTAGTTTTTCTTGAAGTGTGTTTTCTCCATTTCCAACATTTTATGTTGTTCTTTTTGAGATATTCTTTCGCTTCTCCCAATGTCCATAAATTCTTTTGAAACATTATTGAGTGTCTTTTACGATATTTTTCATACAAATATTATAACTATCGCTTATAAAATATCACATTCGAAATCTCCACATTTTTTGTCTAAGTCCTAATGACATGTTCCATCAATAGCAATCCCATCTGCCCACGTATCATCCCGTCTCA
>DASZBJ010000006.1 GCA_035944115.1 Candidatus Babeliales bacterium | reverse complement strand
CCTTCTCTAACCGTCATGGTGAGAGAGCCTTGGCGAACGTAACCATCCAGAAATAAATGCGCCGGTAAGGCGCGACAAACAGGTTTGATAAGTCACAGGATTGCCTTTCTCCGATTCTTATATTTTGTAGGAACTCTTGTATGGCTGCGATAATTTCGTTCACACAGCCTAGAGTCTATTCGAAAATTATAGATGTCCTAAGCCAAACCCAGATTAATCTGGCAACTGACTCCAAGCCACCCCTTGCATCAGATGATGCTCGGTATACCGATCAGATTTATCATAATTACGTACATCAGAAAGATGTAAATGGCAACATTGAATCGTCAAACAGGGATTGATTACCGCAAGACCACTACTTGCTGCTTGAAATGCAATTCGGCTATCGCACTGCATAGTTCCCATAAAAATATCTGATCGATTAAACGCACGCAGTGGGGTTTGAAACATCCAAACATCTTGTGACCGAATTGATGCATCCGGCCAAAACTTTCCTTCTTTGTTGTATTGCTTAAAGATTTCAAGGGAGCCATCCTGCCGCACATCCCATCGCGTGAGTGCAAAGAAAAGATCGGTAAAATCATACCGATCCAATAGTGTTAACGTGTCATTAAAATAAATATCCGCATTGCTTAAAATAATCCGCCTATTGGGGTATAACCGATTTGCAAGATCAAAACAGTACGCATATGGCACGCGCCCTTGCACATAACTTATTGCAACACCAGACTGGATAAGATGATCAAGAATCACATTGTTACCCTCATCTTTAACCGTGTCGTAAATAACATGAATGCTGTCAATACTGGTATGCATGCGATTACGCTCAAAACATTCAATATATTCAGCAATACGCTCAGCATTAGTTTCGTTGTAAAGCACAGTAATGAGCACAAATCCATTATCAATATTAGCCAATAGCCCCGCACTGCATGCTACGGCAATCGATACTATAATTTTTTTTAACATCTGCATCACATCACCTTTGCTGTATCAATACACCATAATAAATGTGCATACACCCCTTGTGACTGCGCAAATGGAATCCAATGCGCTAAATACCAGCTCAGCACATCTTGCGGCGTTTTATTTTGCAACATTTGCACGCTAAAATCTAAACTTGCTTGCGGATCGAATATCCAACGACCATCATCATTATCAATAGTAGCGATGTTCTCACCTTGTAAAATCATATTCCACGGGAAAAAATCAAGATGTAAGCCAGTGTACGCATTACGTACTGCACGCTCAATCATTTCAGGCTCTGGATAGGCACCTCCCAACATTTTAAAAGTAAGCAAATTAATCCCTTGATTCCATGCATAGGTTGCATTAGTTTCTGTCTTTACAACTGTTTTTTCTGTATTCGTGCTGGTTATAACCAATTTTGAATACCCTGGTTCGTATAGCTTTTTTTCAAACCAATGTCGCCTTTGCATCTGCGTTTTTACCCGCTCAAACCAGAACATTTTTCCGGTCACATTCGGATCCGTGTGGCGCGGGGTCTCACAAATGACCGTGCCCTGCTGATCAAAAAGATATTTTTCTATCGGCCGAATCGTTGGATGCTTATCTGCAAAAACGTCATCTGATGGCGGTGTTTCAATAATAATATTGTCTCCCATCTTAAATAATGCGTCTGCAGCCCGTTGCCAATCTGATCCTACATGATGTAAAATATTAAACGCCAATATCACATCAAAATGCTCACAGGTTGCAAGTCGTTCAAGTTCTGCTGGTGTAATTCTATGACGCAAAAAAACAATATTATCTAACTCTGTATTCAGCTTACATAACTGTAATAGCTGCTCAGTGGTGCGCCAATCATTATTATAATCACCTTCAACCATCACACAGGTTGCATCATATTCATACGCAATTTTGAAAGAAAAGTAACCTTGCGATGCGCCAATATCAAGCACCGTAATTGGTCGCTGATAGCGATCAAGGATGGTTTTCAGCGCTTCGTATCGATGCGCACATTCACGCACGCCTGGTTTTACCACCACATTATTAATAACAATATCTTGGTACTGTTCCTTTAAAAATCCATCCGCAAGGACATCTTCTTGAGCCGCAGATACTAAAATGCTAGAAAATAATGATACTAATAACAAAATCATATTTTGCTTCTTCATACTACTC
Organism: Candidatus Babeliales bacterium; assembly: GCA_035944115.1. Taxonomy (NCBI): domain Bacteria; class Candidatus Babeliae; order Candidatus Babeliales; species Candidatus Babeliales bacterium. The sequence goes on along the minus strand of DASZBJ010000006.1, from coordinate 48,736 downwards.
CTTAAATCATAACGCTGATTGTAATCGGCCTCTAATTTCCTGCACAGCCGCAATACTCCAAATATCTAAATCTTTGAAGTATTCCATACCATATCGCTTGAACCACACTTCAATCTCTTCTATCTTTGTAACAAGCGGCTTAATATACGCACATCCATCAAAAAACGGGTATGCATACCATTGCGCAGGCACCGGCGCGCATACAATGTTATCTACCTGCGAAAGAATGCCACTGTATAAATATTCGTTATACACTTTATTAAGATGTTGTGCGTTCGCAAACCGTTGCTCGTCTGATGCGCCAGATTCATTCAAGCGAATAAATTCAAGGCACATATACCATCCCTTTTTTACATCAATATTTTCCAAGCTTACACATTTAAAATGGAGAACTCCGGTACGCACATCGTCATAATAAAAACTTTTAACCTTATCAGCGCAGATCATTTTTTCTGGCTCACGCGATACATGGATACATGCTGATCCATGCCATGACTGATTGTCATCATAAGTACACACCCCATCATCCGCAAATGCATATACACGACGCCATTTGAGCAATGTTGGATTGCACTGCGCATCATTACGATATGCATACAAATCATTCCACTGATGGATCGTTGGTAATCGCAAAGTCTGCCCTGGCTTTAATTGCAACAACTTTTTGCGTAACCAATCCCCTTGCAAACATAATGCAGAAAACATCTCATCTGCGTCAAGCACAATAAAATGAGTACCTCCTGCTCTGCGGCCCGCAATCAATAGCTTTTCACGATTATCCCGCTCTGAACCATTTTGCCAGGCTGAGACTTCGTTTTGTACAATCTCTTCTATCGGCAATTCACCCATTAAACTTTGTATAATCTGTACGGTATTGTCATTGGAAGCATCATCGAGCACAACAATCCCATCCGCATACAGACTCAACATACGCAAACATTGCTCAACCACTTCCCGTTCGTTACGAATCTGCAATAATGCAACAATTTTTGTATCAGCAGAGTCTGGAAACAAATACCCGGTAGAGACAAATAATAAAAAAATAATTTTATTAACATTCATACAAGATCCTTTATAAAGAGATTTTCGTAATGCAAAAAACTAGTACAATGCAAAGGATATTCACTATCGTCGTCACGAGCCTGCGTGGTGATCCAGGAAATAGTGTGCTCAGTATGAGCGCGACTAAATAGATCTTTTTTTATTGTCTTCATCAAAATACTCCTTTATTAACCTGGATCGCCACGCACGCCAATGGCGGCTCGCGACGACGATCGGAAATTTCTTATTCCTGGTTAGCTTTCATATATGGCAATAATTTTCGGATCAACTCTAATTACTGTTATCGATCTAAAAATTCAATTTGCTGAAATACTGTATCATACAGTTCGTGATACGTTTTACGTAAAATCTCTTTTTCTCTGGTTCCTGTGGCAGATGCGCCGGGAAATTCGCTTGAAGAAAGGCCATTTGGATTCCAATAATATAATCCATGGATACCATCAACCCGTTTAAATTTTACATCGCCAAATATTACCGCGCGTAACCACATTTCTAAATCACCTGCCGATCTAAATCGTTCGTCAAAAAGGCCATAATAATGGTGTAACGATTTACGCCACATTGGATTATTACATGGATAGGGAACAAATTTACGAATCAATAAATCTTTATTAAAATCTCGTGTACTTTGCCAAATGGTGAATCCATTGGCACTATTATTTTCGAATGTTTCATGCGGTTTTGTGGTAATATATACGCCCGAATAGGCAAGGTCAACGGTTGAATCTTCATCTAAAGCTTGTGCATGTTTTTCATAGCAACATGGATTCAATCGATCATCTAAATTTGCATTGGTTACATAATCAGCACTCGCCATTTTTATACCAATATTCCAAACTGCATACAGTCCTGGATCTTCTTCCAGCCGTAAATATACAATGTTGGGATACTGTTCCATATATCTCTTAATGACCGGCTCTTCATTATGAGGAGAATTTGCGTTAATCATAATGAGTTCGCATTGATCAAAAATTGTTTGTCGCGTTATATCTTGCATAAACTCTTCGATATAGTCATCTCCCTTATATACCGATGTAATAATAGAAACTCGATATGGAGATGCCGAAAAGAGAAAATTACTGCTGGCGGCCACCACACATGTCAAATAAAAACCAATTATTCTACTAACCATTGTTTGCTCCCCTAAAAACAAATAATGAGAAACCGTTTGAAATAAATCACTATCAACCAAATAAGATCATATTCAAATAGATAAAGTCAACATTTGTATTCAACATCACCAAAAGTAGCTATTTTCTCATAGAATCTATAGAAAAGAACAAAAAAAATGGCAGCGCCTATACATATGTATAGGCGCTGCCATAATTAAAACCAAAAAATTATATTTTTTGGTGCATTGTCAGATATTATGCAATCAATAAAATAGTTAAAGACTGGGCATTGGGATTGGCTTCTACAATAGTAATCTGAGGAGTAACAGTAAGTGATCCTACGTTTCCTGAAGGATTAACTACAGCCAATACAGAATTAATAACGTTTGTTGTAATAATGTAGTTCCCTACCATCGCACCTCCCGCAACTCCATTGGTAGTAACTGTGTCCAGCAACTCTACACCATTTAATTCAAGATCTAATTGCCCAAGGGTCGTAGCGCCCACTCTAAACGTAACAAAATATGTTCCAATGATTGGTAAGATAAAGCTTGAGCCATCAACGCGAATAATACTGCCTGCTAATGGTCCACTCTGTGGAAAAGGAACTCGACCAGTACCAGGTGTGGTTTTAGGTGCAATTGCGAGAGGGTAATCGCCGTTTCCAGGTATCAGTGCAGCCAATCCAAAAAACATTGATCCTGCTACTGTTCCCGATAAACCTGTTGCACCTGTAATTCCGGTAGCGCCTGTTATGCCCGTTGCTCCTGTGGCTCCTGTAAGACCTGTAGCACCAGTAACGCCAGTGATTCCAGTTATGCCTGTAGTCCCTGTAGCACCGGTAACGCCTGTGCTGCCTGTGACTCCTGCTGATCCCGTTGCTCCGGTATTACCCGTTGCGCCTATTGCTCCCGTTGCACCAGTGGCACCTGTAAGGCCATCCATCCCTGTAGCTCCAGTTGCTCCCGTCACTCCGTCCATTCCGGTTGCGCCTGTAGCACCAGTAATTCCATCCATTCCTGTAGCACCGGTGGCTCCAGTAATTCCAGTTACACCTATGGCACCCGTTGCACCAGTCGATCCAGTAGCACCTCTCATACCTGTGGCACCCGTAGCGCCAGTAACACCTTGATTTGTATTTGTAGGAAAGCAAGTAGTAGCTTGATTTGTAGGGAAGCAGCAGTTATTGAGCGCCCGGTATAATGCTTTTGAAGAATCATCTAGCGTGTTAACATGTGCTTCGCCTGCATTTGCTGCTTCGGATAAAACTTTCAACAGTATGTACCAATCATGCTTGGGGAGCACATAATATAACGATAAAAGAGTTTTTTTTGCCTGTTCGCTGAGATAAGCAACCGACTGATCTAACTGTGCGTCAAAGCTTATATCATCTGCAGAACTATCTACTGCAACAGTATGCAAAGGCACTAACATAAAAACTAGCAATAATAACATGCTTCTTTGGTTCATAAACTCATCCTTTTTAAATTGATTTGATTAGATAACTCCCATCTTTTGACTAGCTCCCCCAATTTTTAATTACATCCTCCTCTATTTTGATTAGAACTATTATTACGTTGTGACACTATTTTATATATTTTTAAAAGTCAACGGAGAAAATAATATGAAGAAAATAATGCATTATTGGGCCAAAATAATAAGTCTCTCGATTCTGTTTAATTGGCCAGAAAAAAATCGGCAGCGCCTATACATATGTATAGGCGCTGCCATAATTAAAACCAAAAAATATACCTTGGTGGCTTATTATGTATTATGCGATCTGTAAAATAGTTAAGCTCTGGGCATTAGCATGAGTTTCTGCGCCATTAGCAGGAGTAATAGTAAGCGCTGGTGAATTTCCTACGGGATTAACGACAGCCAACACTTCACCAGGAACGCTTGTTGTGATAATGGCGTTACCGATAATTGCATGTCCACCTGCAGTTGGATTCATATTAACGGCAATAGTTTGCGGTAAGTCGACACCAGCCAGTTCAAGCTGTAATTGCCCAGGCTCTGTAGTGTGCACTTTAAAAGTAACAAGATATGTTCCAATGGCTGCTAAAGCAAAACTTGAACTATCAATGCGAGTAACACTAGCCGTTGATAGCCCCTGTGGGAAAGGAACTCGACCAGTACCAGGTAAGGTTTTAACTGCAATCGTAGCAGGATAATCAGTTGGTCCGCCATTGCCTGTTCCTGTAGTTAATCCAAAAAACATTGCTCCTGCTATCGTTCCAGATGAACCACCGGTAGCACCCGTAGCGCCAGTAACGCCTGTGGCTCCTGTAGGACCTGTTGCTCCAGTGATACCCGTAATTCCGGTAATGCCAGTAGCTCCCGTTGCGCCAGTAGGCCCAGTCACTCCTGTAGGACCTGTTGCACCGGTGATACCAGTTGCGCCAGTAATGCCAGTAGCTCCTGTAGGACCTGTTGCCCCGGTTGTACCCGTGGCTCCCGTGGCTCCCGTCGCTCCTTTCATACCTGTAGCTCCAGTAGCACCTTTATTGTCAGAAAAACAACAATTACGTAGAGAGCGGTATAATGCTTTTGAAGAATCATCTAGCGTGTTAACATGTGCTTCGCCTGCATCTGCTGCTTCGGATAAAACTTTTAACATTACATACCAATCACGATTGGGTAGTACATAATATAACGCTAAAAGAGTTTTTTTTGCCTGCTCACTCAGATATGCAATCGAATGATCCAATTGTGCATCAAGGTTTATGTCATTTTCAGAACTGGCTGCCGCAACAGTGTGCAGCGGTATAAACAGAGAAAATAAAAACAATAGTATAATTCTTTGTTTCATAAACTCACCCTTTAATTAAATAGTTAAAACCAAAAAATATAACTTTTTGATACATTGCCATCTGTTATGCAATCAATAAAATAGTTAAACTCTGTGCATTAGCATGGATACTTCCAGTAGCTGCGCCAGGAGTAATAGTAAGCGTTGTTGTTGTTACATCATTTCCTGGGGGATTAATTACGGCCAATACAGAATTAGGAGCGCTTGTTGTAATGATTGCATTACCAATAATTGGATGTCCACCGTCTGGAGCAGTAGTTGGATTCAGATCAACGCCAATAGTTTGCGGTAACTCCACGCCATTCAATTCGAGTTGTAATTGCCCAGGCTGTGTAGTATGCACTCTAAAAGTAACAAAATATGTTCCAACGGTTGGCAAGAGAAAACTTGAAGGCTCAAGAATATTAGGATTACGAATAATACCACCTGCTGTTGGTCCATCCTGTGGAAAAGGAACTCGACCAGTAGTAGGTATAGTTTTGGGTGCAATCGGAGAAGGATAATCAGTTAGTAGGGGATTTAAAAATGTTCCGGTTAATCCAAAAAACATTGATCCTGTTATTGCTCCAGAGAAACCAGAAATTCCAGTTATCCCTGTAGCACCCGTTATGCCCGTAGCACCTGTCGCTCCAGTAATTCCGGTAGCTCCGGTAGGACCTGTCGCACCAGTGACACCAGTGTCTCCCGTAGCCCCTGTGATACCAGTAGCGCCCGTATTTCCCGTTGCGCCAGTGGCACCCGTTGCACCAGTCACTCCGGTAACACCAGTAGCTCCTCTAGAGCCGGTAGCGCCCGTAGCACCTTTCATCCCTGTGGCGCCGGTGGGCCCTTTGGGGTTAAAACAAGTGTTACTGTTGTTTGTAGAGAAGCATATTTTTTTTAAAGAATCATCAAGTGTGTTGACATGTGCTTGGCCAGCATCTACAGCTCCGGCTAACACTTGCAGCATCACATACCAATCATGCTTGGGTAGTACATAATATAACGCTAAAAGAGTTTTTTTTGCCTGCTCGCTAAGATAAGCAACCGACTGATCTAACTGTGCATCAATGCTTATATCGTTTGCAGGACTGTCTGCAGCAATAGTGTGCTGCGGCATTACTATAGAAAGTAAAAATAGTAGTATAACTTTATACTTCATAAACTCACCCTTTGATTAAATTAATTACGCATCATCTCATTTTTTGATTAAATCCTCCTATATTTTGATTAGAACTGTCATTACGTTGTGACACTATTTTATATATTTTTAAAAGTCAACGGAGAAAACAATATGAAGAAAATAATGCATTATTGGGCCAAAATAATAAGTTTCTAGATTCTGTTCAAACTTTTAAAATATAGTAGTACTGAAAAACTGTTTTAAGTATCTATAACTTTCATAAAGGAGAAACAATGTTGTTACATTGGACTATGGTTTTTTTGGTATTAGCTATTATAGCTGCAGTACTCGGATTTGGTGGCCTTGCACAAGAAAGCGCGGGAATTGCAAAAATATTATTTATCGTTTTTTTAGTGATATACGTTTTATCGTTTTTTGCCTACCGGGTTTAATATCACGTAATATTTAATCTATTAAGATGTATGGCGTTAAAATTACTTTTAACGCCATCTCTATATCAAACAACGATCGAAAGCTTATGTTTTTATCGCTGATTTTCGCTCTACATACAATTTTAAATTAAAATTCAAATGCCATGCAGCTGGCTGCACTTCAAGCGCTTTTCGTACTGCCCATTCACCAATTTCATATTCCCCCACATACCATGCACATATACCCAAAATATCATATCTCACAAAGTCGTACTGGTATTTTTCTATAAATAAAACATCATTCACCGGATATGGAACTTGCACGGCACGTGAAGCAAACAGAAAGGCAAGATACATCTCATGTTTACCCAAATAATATTGCGCCAATGCCACCAACGACTCTGCTCTTTGCGGACGCATAGAGTACGCTTTAAGATAATGCTGAACAGCAAGAGGACACAATGCGTCAGGAGACTCTTGCAAGGCAAGCTGTCGTGCAACATTTCCCATACGAAGCTGTATTATAAAATTTTCTTGATCCCATCCCTGTATGGCAGCGCGCTTTTTATAAAATGTATACGCATTTTCCCAGTCACCCAGGCAATCATATGTTTGGCCAAGATAAAAAAGAGTACGATCATTACTCGGATCTTTTTCATGTTCTTTTAATAATAAGTCACGATCTCGATGCCAACGTTGCGCAGATTTTTCCATTCCTATGGCCCTTGGTGCCCATTCAAAATACACATCCTGTGGTAATGTAACGAACGTCAGCTGATTAAGTGTTTCGTGAACAGCCCCAACAAACCGAATATTTCTACGACAGCGAATTAATCTTGTAACACCAAAAGCCTGTGTGGTGCTGGCTGCTGTAATGGTATAGGAATTATGAAAATCATTTTTATGCTCCTCGCAAAACTGCAAAAGACCTGCCGCATTATGGATATACCATTCAGCATCAGGCATTACCATAAAGGTAGCATCAGGGAATATAGTTTGTGCGGCATCAAGTGCATGATTCCGTGATTCAGCAAAATTAATAAATGGCTCTTCTACAACATGCCCATTTGTTATGCCATGCTCCTTAAAAAACTCTTTAACAATTTCCTGCGTACCATCACAAGACCCTGTATCGAAAATAATATAATCTTTCACGCCACCCTTAACAAACGGCTCTAACGTATCGACTATTACCGTCGCTTCATTTTTTACCATCAGCACAACCACCAAAAGTGGATCGGCATATATAAAACAAAATTGAAAAACAAACAACAATAAATATTTTTTTAGCTTCATTTTACCAACTCCTATTTTTTAACTTCGTTTTAGCAATCCCATAGATGCCGATATTTTTGAACAACAAGATTATTTTCATAATTACGTTGGGCAACCTTTCTAGCATCCTGATCTGTAGAAAGACCTGTTGGATTTTCAAAATATAATCCACTTATCCCTGGCACATGCTTAAAATACACCCCCGCGGCAGCAAGACGATTCCAATATTCATAATCGCCTGCAGAAACATACTGCTCATCAAAAAATCCATACCTATCATGTAATAATGTACGCCACATAGGAAAAGGGCCACATACACAGAGATTCATCCCCTTTGCTGTAAACTCACCTGGCTGTATGAGATAGGCATGGGTATTATTTTCAAAAGTTTCGTTTGGTTTATACGTATTATAAAAATCTGAATACACCAAATCGATGGTGCCATCTTCTTCTAAAGCGCGTGCATGCATTTCAATCGATTCTGGATTACGGCGATCGTCAATATTTGCATTGGTAACCAAATCAGCACGAGCCTTTTTAATGCCATAATTCCATACTGCGTACAAACCAGGATCAGCTTCAAGCCGTTCATAGATAATATTAGGATATTGCTCACAATACTGCTTTATGATTGGCTCTTCATTTCCCGGAGAATTTGCATTAATTATGATTAGTTCGCACTCTTTAAAGATAGTTTGCCTAACAATATCAGCTAAGAATCCTTCTATAAATTCATCCCCTTTATAGACCGATGTGATAATCGAAACGCGTGGCTTTTTGCAGTGATCCGAGCTGCCATGATATTTTCCATCATAGAGATAAAAATAATATGGCTCTTCAATAACCGCTTCAGTTTTTAACAAAGCTGACTCCGCTAGCAAATGAGCCCACGAATAATCTTCTCCATAATTAGCCTCTGGAAATGAAAACTGAGCAGCTATATCTCGCTTGATAGGATTTAAGTGGTTCGGAGGGCGGAAGTGAACTCCATCTTCTGTGCAATATTTATTATTATACGCAATCGAATGTTTAAAAATTTCTGGATTTTTTCCGTGGGTTGTCATAATCCCCACAAGACTCACGCAATCAGGTTTTTGTTGTAATTTTTCGTAAATCATAGGCACATAACGACCATGCACATCGTCATCATCATCTAAAAAACTAACATACTCCGCCTTACTTTGTTGGAGTAAGAAATTACGTTTATACCCAATGGAACGCTCACGGTTATCTCTAAAAAACAGAATTTCAACCTGGTCGTTTAACTGATTCACCTCTATTTGCCGTTGCACTTTAGCACGTAATGTGTCAAAACTTTTTTTACGCTCCTCAAGCGTGCAAATCAAAATACTCCATAATTTAGCCTGTACTTTATTGGTGTCAGCGCATAACGGCCGAACCATAACTAATACTATACATGCGATTCGCATTATCCGTTTCTGTAACATATCTCTCTCTCAATGTATAAAAAATAATAAACAGATGTACTCAACCATTATGCGAAAGAGTTGTCAAACTTTTTAAAACTATTGTCAAATCTAGCATCAATCATTTAGTGTAAAAAAAGTCAAAATATAATTTTTATAAAAAAGGATGGATGTATGAAACAAAAAATTATACTGTTTTTTTTACTCTCTATGGCAATGCAGTCACCCACTATTGCTGCAAACAGTTCTGAACGTGATATGCAATTAAATAATCCGCACATTCTTATCAGCGAGCAAGCAAGAAACATTCTTTTAGCATTATCTCATGTGCTATCCAATCATGATTGGTCTTTAGTATTTAAAGCTTTATCCGTAGATGCTGACCAAATAGACTTGAGTACACTAGATTCAGCATCAATGCGCGCCCTTCAAAAAAGATTATTCAAATCGAGCGGTAATTGCGCGCCTCTTAATTGTTGTATGAATCCTAAAGGTGCTACTGGTCCAAGAGGTCCTACCGGTATGAAGGGGACTACGGGAGCCACTGGGGTAACAGGAGCTACTGGTCCTGCTGGAAGCGGCACGGGTATAACTGGCGTTACCGGAGCCACAGGTAATACTGGGGCAACCGGCGCAACCGGAGTTTGTGGACCTTGCGTAACAGGAGCTACTGGAGCTACAGGTAGTACAGGCAATACTGGCGTTACTGGAACAACTGGAGCAACTGGGCTTACAGGAGTAACAGGATCTACCGGCGCAACTGGAGCTACTGGGGCAACTGGCGCCACTGGAACAACAGGAGCGACTGGTATGACTGGCGCAACGGGTGCGACCGGTGCTACTGGAACTGGAGTATCAAACAATTTTTTCTCAGCATATGATATAACCACAAGCCCAGACCAAGTGACAATCGCCCCTAATTCATTCACCGATCTGGTATTTAGTAACCATGCTATAACGAGTGCTGCCTGGACCCATGCCCTAAATGGAGCCACATTTACCTGTAATCAAAGCGGAATCTATCTCATTGCATTTGAGGTATTTGCGAAGGCAGGGACCGGAGGTACTTCAAATGTTGGATCAATACGCGCTACCATCAATGGCGGCGAAATTCCTGGTAGCAAGGTAGCTGAAGAAATGCACTTTGCTACCCTTACACAACCATTTTTCAGCCAAATCATAACTCCTTTCAATGCAGGTGACGTTTTAATAATTCAATTTGCTGCAAGCAATCAGCTGATAGTAACTCATAACGCTAACTTTGATGCAAACACGGGACCCGCAGTTAATGCAGAAATTGTGATTCAAAGATTGAGTTAATACTTTTCATTATTTTTCATAAAAACCCTCGGTTGTTTTGCGAAACACCCGAGGGTTTTTCTTTTTAGCATCATTCTTAACTACTTCACCCCAACCATACATTTTTAAATAAATCTTATAAATATATGCAACTCAACTGTTACTTACAAGAGTTGTTAATTTTTTATATACGATTTAGTGTTAAAACAATGAAAATACTCCATAATTTAGTCTGTACTTTATTGGTGTCAGCGCATAACGGCCGAACCATAACTAATACGATACATGCGATTCGCATTATCCGTGTCTGTAACATATCTCTCTCTCAATGTATAAAAAATAATAAACAGATGTACTCAACCATTATGCGAAAGAGTTGTCAAACTTTTTAAAACTATTGTCAAATCTTGTATCAATCATTTAGTGTAAAACAAGTCAAAATATAATTTTTATAAAAAAGGATGGATGTATGAAACAAAAAATTATACTGTTTTTTTTACTCTCTCTGGCAATGCAGTCACCCACTATTGCTGCAAGCAGTTCTGAACGTGATATGCAATTAAATAATCCGCACATTCTTATCAGCGAGCAAGCAAGAAACATTCTTTTAGCATTATCTCATGTGCTATCCAATCATGATTGGTCTTTAGTATTTAAAGCTTTATGCGTAGATGCTGACCAAATAGACTTTAGTGCACTAGATTCACCATCAATGCGCGACCTTCAAAAAAGATTATTCGAATCGAGCGGCAATTGTGCCCCTCTTAATTGTTGTATGAATCCTAAAGGTGCTACTGGTCCAAGAGGTCCTACCGGTATGAAGGGGACTACGGGAGCCACTGGAGCTACTGGTCCTGCCGGAAGCGGCACGGGTATAACCGGCGTTACCGGAGCCACAGGTAATACTGGGGCAACCGGCGCAACCGGAGTTTGTGGACCTTGCGTAACAGGAGCTACGGGTGCAACTGGAGCTACTGGTCCCTCTGGAGGGGCAACGGGACCAACGGGTCCTATGGGTGCGACAGGTCCAATGGGAGCAACGGGTCCAATGGGTGTAACGGGTCCTACTGGCGCTACTGGAGCTCCTGGTCCAACGGGAGCAACTGGTATTACTGGAACAACTGGTACAACTGGCGCTACGGGAAGTACAGGTGCCACAGGTCCTACAGGCGCTACTGGGGCGCCTGGTCCAACGGGGGGAGCTACTGGAAACACAGGTGCAACCGGTTCTACAGGTGCGACCGGCGCAACTGGAATCACCGGGGCAACTGGCGTTACGGGAAGTACGGGTGCCACGGGTCCTACAGGAGCAACGGGCATTACAGGAGCTACTGGTGTTTGTGGTCCTTGCGTAACAGGAGCAACTGGTCCTACGGGAGCTACCGGCTCAACAGGCTCTACTGGAACAACTGGCGCTACTGGCGTTGGGGTAACCGCAGACTTATTTTCAGCGTATGATATCACAACAACTCAAGTTACCACCACTAGCAACGTATATAAAGATCTCCACTTTAGCAATAACGCAGAAGTGACCGCTGCTTGGACTCATGCAGCGGGCACTGCCACGTTTACTTGCAATCAAACCGGGGTCTATTTCGTTGGGTTTACCGTATTCATGATGACAAACGGCGGAGGTGGCGGTTCAAATATTGGTTCAATACGCGCTGTCATCGGTACCGGAATAATTTTTAATGAAGTTCCTGGTAGCAAAACAACACAAGAAATACAATCTGCTTCGAATACACAGCCATATTTCAATCAATTCATTGTTAATATAACTGCAGGTCAAGTTTTAAAAGTTCAATTTGCTGCAAGTGATAAACTTATAGTAACGCATAACACTCACTTTGATACCATCCCCGCCATAACAGGAACGCCTGCAATTAGTGCAGAGATTGCAATTCAGAGATTGATGTAAGTATCTTTATTCTTTATATATACAAAAACCCTCGGTTCTTTTTCGAAACACCGAGGGTTTTTGTTTTTAATATTATTTTTGCCCACCCTCACCCCAACCGTACATTTTTAAATAAATCTTATAAATATATGCAACTCAACTATTATTCGCAAGAGTTGTTAAATTTTTATATACGATTTAGTGTTAACACAATGAAAATACAATTTTTATAAAAAGGTAAGGTTTTGAAGCAAAAAGTAATTCTGCCATTTTTACTGTCTATGATAATGCCACTACAAACCGTAGCTACGGATAATTCTGAAAAAGAGACCTGTATAAATACCCTTAAGACAATATTCGCTGATTCTAATATTCACATCGATGAACAGGTACAAAACAGCTTGTTAGAGCTATACCGTGAACTACCTGCTCATGATTGGTCTTTGTTGCTAAAGATATTAGCGGACATAACACATAAAAACCAAACAAACGGGAACACTGATACGTTAAAAAAATTATACCAATCAATCCATAACTGTTATAACAATCCTAATTTCAAAGGAGCAACCGGGGCAACAGGTGTCACTGGTATAACCGGCCCAAAGGGTGCCACGGGCATAAAAGGCGTAACAGGACCAACTGGCGCGACAGGGGCTCTGATGTTACAGGTGACATTACAAGCGCAGGTGTTGCCGGGCACTCCAGGTGACGTCGGGGCCACTGGACCTACGGGAGCCACCGGTACAACAGGTGTCACTGGAGTAACTGGCGCTACTGGGGCCACCGGTGCTACTGGCGAAGCTGGACCTATCGGTGAGACCGGATTAACTGGTGATGTCGGAGCTACTGGTCCTACAGGAGCAACCGGTACAACAGGCGCTACTGGCATAACTGGATCTACTGGGGCCACAGGCGCAACTGGACCAATCGGGCCTATTGGCGAAACCGGACTAACCGGCGACGTTGGAGCCACTGGACCTACGGGAGCTACCGGTGCAACGGGTGCTACTGGTATAACTGGATCCACTGGAGTTACTGGAGTGACCGGTATAACCGGATCTATTGGCGAAACCGGACTAACCGGCGACGTTGGAGCCACTGGACCTACGGGAGCAACCGGCACAACGGGTATTACAGGTACAACAGGTGTCACTGGAGTAACTGGTCTCACTGGGATAACTGGTCTCACTGGGATAACTGGTGCTACTGGAGCAATGGGTGAGACCGGATTAACCGGTGACATTGGAGCTACTGGTCCTACGGGAGCAACTGGTGCAACGGGTGTCACGGGAGTAACTGGCGCTACTGGGGCCACAGGTGAACCCGGAGAAATGGGGCCTATTGGTGAGACTGGATTAACGGGTGACGTTGGAGCCACCGGACCCACGGGAGCAACTGGTATAACTGGCGCTACTGGAGTAACGGGCACTACTGGGGCGACCGGGATAACTGGACAAATGGGACCTATTGGCGAGACAGGTTTGACTGGCGACATTGGAGCCACTGGGCCTACGGGAGCTACCGGGGCAACAGGTGCCACTGGTATCACTGGCGCAACCGGGGCCACAGGCGAAGCTGGGCCTATCGGTGAAACCGGATTAACTGGCGACGTTGGAGCGACTGGGCCTACGGGAGCCACCGGTACAACAGGCGCTACTGGCATAACTGGATCTACTGGGGCCACAGGCGCAACTGGACCAATCGGGCCAATCGGAGAAACAGGATTAACTGGCGATATTGGAGCTACCGGGGCAACAGGTGCCACTGGAGTAACTGGTCTCACTGGGATAACTGGCGCTACTGGCGCAACTGGTGTTACTGGAACCACGGGGGCGATCGGGACAACCGGTACTACCGGCATTACAGGAGCAACTGGTGCCACGGGTGTCACTGGGATAACTGGGGCAACTGGACTAACCGGGCCAATTGGAGAAACAGGATTAACTGGCGATGTTGGAGCTACTGGTCCTACGGGAGCTACCGGGGCAACAGGTGCCACTGGAGTGACTGGTATAACCGGATCTACTGGAACCACTGGTGCCACGGGAACAAGCGGCTCTGTTATAGCAAGTGATTATTTTTCAGCTTATGATACAACAACAACCCAAACTACAAGCTCCAATAATACATTTAAAGATCTCACATTTAATACCAATGCATCTTCAAATTCTAGCTCTGCATGGTCTCATACCGCAGGTGCCGCTGAATTCACCTGTGCACAAACTGGAACCTATTTTATTGGATATAACGTATATCTAGAAATAACCATAGGTTTATCTTTAAACGTTGGTGCAGTCCGAGCCGTGATTAATGGTTCTGAAGTTTCTGCTAGCAAAGCGGTAGAAGCTATGCAATCTCTTGCAGTCGCACAACCATTTTCTAATCAATTCATTATTAACGTAACTGCAGGGGATGTTTTAAAAATTCAATTTGCTGGGACCAATCAAGCACAAATATTACATGCTACTAATTTCGACGCAAATAGTGGGCCAGCAATTAGTGCAGCAATTACAATTCAACGATTAAAATAAACATTATTATTTTCGTATAAAAATCCTCGGCAAACATAACCGAGGATTTTTCTTTATGTTTGGTATTCCCACCGATATGGAAGGTATCTATTAAGCAATGTAAGATCGCACTTTTCGGTTATCTTACGAGCAAATAAAAAACCTAATCGCTGAGCATTAATAAGCATTGAAAGCTCACTTGGATCTCTCAAATCAGTAAAATGATATGGATATTTTTCAGCCTTCACTCCCCATTCAACATATGTTGTACTCACCCGAATAATTTCATCAATTAACCCACAATTAATTAACAAAGTGGATGGATAATGTTCTTGATCGCAAGGATAACGCGTAATAATATCTATATAATATCTGTCATCAACCATTAATTGTGCATGTTTTCTGTTTAGAACAACCCATTGGCTATTTTTATATTGCTTATCCTGTGGTATCGGCTGTAAATTACGAGGCCCCCATGTATTACCCACATAAGGACTGGAAACAAAATAAAACATGCTTTTCTCATCACTCATAATTCGAGCATAGACTGTATCAAAATTTTGCAATGGAATCGTTGACTCTGAGATGAAAATAAATTTTGTATTTTCAGAATCTTGCAATGCTACGCGCAAAAGCTCTATCTGTGCCCGCATGGTATTTGCCCACGTGGTATCAATTTTATATGTCATCTCATAGGGCTTCAAAAAATCACCTGTTTTAAGATGTTCTTTTGAATGAGCATATAGAGAATGTGCATCCTCATGCCCTGCAAAAAAATCTTTCCAATGATCTTGATGATAAACATCCGCAATGGTCAAAAAAAGAAATGCTATTTTCAACATGTGTCCTACTCCTTTTACAATAAATTAATATCGGCTCAATCTAGAAAAACGCTAAAATAACATGAGCTCGGTGTAAAGATATTTAGAATAAGGTCGCGCCCATGCTGGGCGCACGCATTCTGGATTACTACGCATTCGCTCATAATGACAGTAGGCAATGCGCTTATGTTCTGTAGCAAGTAGCAGTGGTAGTGAAGAAACTTATTTGAAAAGTAAAGCTACGAAGTATAGATAAATATTATTAGCACCTTTGTCGTTCTCTAACCGTCATGGTGAGAGAGCCTCGGCGAACGTCGCCATCCAGATAATTGTGCGCCGATAAGGCGCGACCAAATATTACTTTATTCAATAGTCTTTATCTGCTTCTTACATCGAGCTCACGTTAAAGTAGTAAACAATATACTCCTCTTAGATCCACGTCACTTCAGAAATACCCAACGGTGCATATGGCGGCATCCATTTAATAAACTCTGCTAACATTACCTGATATGCCTTATCTACTTTATCATTATTGATTGCATTCATTCTGTTATACTCATACAACACGTCAGAAATAAACTTAAAGCGACCTCCGGACATTTCAAGCATAGGATACATAAATACCTTATCGCAGGCCATCCTGAAAAACTCACCTTTATATAAACAATCCTCATACCTAATCTTTTTAAATAATCCGGCATAAAACGTTCTAATTTGACAAGCAACCCACGAATGCTTTCTATACAAATTGAACTTGATACAATGTCTCGGATAATCTTGGCTCCATCCTATAGCCCCTGATGGATAATAACGAAACTGACCATACGTCATCCATACGTTTGGATTTTGATATTCCTGATTAATACGTGTAAAAACCTGATCATGTACAAACCAATCATCTCCATCGGTTTGTAAAATAATTTTATGATCATCACAACTATGGACTGCTCTATATATATGAGCTAACGCCCCCTGTCGCATACCGCTTCTTATGATCGTTGTGCGATGCGATTGACCAGATTCTATACTATATTGCTCAACCAAATCTCCTGTACCATCAGTCGAGCAATCATCTACGTAAATAACTTCATAATTTTTATATTTTTGACAATATACAGAGTCAAGATTCCGTTTATACCAATCTTTGTTATTATACGACGTTATAACAACGACTAACTCTTTTTCTACGTAGTCAGATTGCGCTAAAACTGTATTAAAAACGAATAGCAAAAATATCATACCGTAATACACAGTCACTCCTCTTTGACTTTCGACAATTCATAACAAATACCAACCTGATTTAAATTAAACATGCCACCATTCCAAATCGCTTCAAGCTCGCTTATTGACCTAAATCGTAAGGGCGCAATGACACGCATAACATCTATCGCACGATACAAAGCAGCAGTTGCATACGGCTTTCGCCATGCATACTCTGCAACAGAAAATTGCCATGCAACAAAACCAGAATCTATGGCAATTAATGATGGAATTTGTTGCTCCTTTTGCAAATATGGTTGCTGCGCAACGTCCTGGCCCAATCCATAATAAACACCATGGGCTTGCGTTTGCTCCATAACCTGAATAGATGCAACAGCATCAATAGGTCCAATAACAGACATCGTATCTTTTGCAAAAATAATATGAGAATACGCAGGATCAGAAACCAACTCCATCATCTGAGCTTTTAAATCAATCACTGGTATACACTGCACATCCGCCCATCGCTGTTTTATCGATTCATATAAAGCACCCTGATTTGTCCTATACAACACAACAATATCAGCAACCCCCTGCAGATATCGCGCAACAGAATCAAGCAACGCATCAAGCCCATGAGAATTGTTATCAGAAAAAATAAGTAGTCGAGCTTTTTGCTCTTTCAACTCTTGCTTTGGTGCATAAGGGACACAATACAAAGGACTGTATTTACGCTGCGCGCGAATCACATGATCAAGATGCAGCTGCAACAACCACCGTTTTTTAAAATCATTTTCTGGAGTATGACAATTATAGATATACAAAATATCAGGAATAAATGCGATACGACCTGCTGACATCTCAAGCATGGGAAACATAAAAGCTAAATCACATGCTGTTTCATAAAACTGTCCTTCATATAGTAAATCTTTAAGTTGTATACGTTTAAATAATCCCGCATAAAATGTACGTACCGCAGAGGTGATCCACTCATATTCTCGATACCCATTATATTTCACCACTGCAGGTGGCATAGGTTTACTACGCCCCGGTTTATCCGGCGGATCCATACTATATTGGCCGTACGTCATCCAAACATTTGTATTTTGGTATTCTTGATTGATACGTGCAAGGACATTATTATGCGTAAACCAATCATCTCCATCCAAATTAACTATAATTTCATAATCGGCACACAAATGCGCTGCGCGATAATGGTTTGCAAGAGCACCGCATCGTTGTTCGTTTTTAATAAGTGTAACGTGATCTTGATACCCACATTTTATTACATAATGTTTCACCAACTCATACGTGCCGTCAGATGAACAATCATCTATATAAATCACTCGATAATTATCATACTGTTGCTGAAATATCGACTCTAAATTTTTTTCATACCACTGCGCATTGTTATAAGAAGGAATAACTATCGCAAATGGCTTTTGCTCCGCAGAAACAAATAAAAAAATAGAAAACATAGATAATTGCGCCAACAAACGCATATAAACCATTATGACTATCCTATTGTTGCATGAGTTGGCAGCCAGCTACCCGCCCAATGATGCACTGCAAATGACTCTTTTTTTTGCCAAATATCTGATGACAATCTTTGCTGATCATACCCCATTGGATAAAAATAAGAAGCAGGTAATGCAACATCAATAGTCAATCCGTTTTTCATGTAGTGACAAAATAAACGAGTGAAATAAAAGGGTCCAGTTCTACAAATAATCTGTTTTTCTGCGCAACTATTTTTAATGTTTTCTATCGCCAGTTTCATAAGTGGGTGTCCCACAATAGCACCCACCAACCCAATGCCCAGCTGGCCATATCCAGTATCTAATGGTTGAATACCAACATATAAATCATACATGTGATGCAACAGATCGCATGGTTGCAACGACTCAAAATCAGTATCAACATACAAACCACCAACGTTATACAAAATTTCATACCGTAAGATATCTGATTTCTCGCCATAATTAGTTGCTTGATCAAAATAGATGCGATTAGTAAACGATACAGTGCGGACATCAACCACAAGACGCTTGACGCTCTGTTCTGTCCCGAGCAAAGCTGATAGCTCATCAAACGAACCCACCACGCGCTCACCCTTAGAAAAATTAATTGGATTATCGGTCCAAAAAACAGAGCACCATTCTGGATGATGCTCTTTCCAACTCCGATAATAGGTTTCATAGGCGGTAGGAAACTGACTACCTAACCAAATATGATGGATAATTTTAGGAATTTTTATCCGTGCTTGTGGCACGACACGGGTAAAATTATTACGTGCATATAACCATTTAAAAGCGTTTAAAAATTGATACCGCCCTTCATATTTCTGAGGCGATTTTTGATCTGCACTTGCACCCATCGAAATATCAAAGGAAGCATATGGTATATGATGCAATCCATATATATCCCACCAACTGATTAATACCCATATAGCAGCAATTAATGTCTTACATCGTTTCATATATATCTTTCTATAAAGCCTCTTGATCAATGAGCACACGAAAATAATAGATACCATATTATTGATACGATGTATCCCTGTAATCATCGCAATTTTATCCCTTTACCCCGATTGTTTAAACCCCACACCACATTATTATTGACTTTTTAACACAAGAAGCCTTAGTTTTAATTATATAATAAAACAAACTGAATAAACCCCCTTGCTCTAAAAAGGAACTTTATGAAGCTATTTATAAAAAAAAGTCTGCTAATAGGTATCATGATTAATTTGAACATAGGACTAAACCTTTATGCAGCAGACCCGTCTGAACAAAAAGCGAAAAAACGACTCGATATCCTTACAAGACAGCTACAAAGCGCCCCTGTGCCTATATCGAATGTCAAACCAGAAGACGTTGCTGCTACTCAAACCTTTCTTGAAGAATCCGGTTATTGTGAAGACATCAGAAATATGTGGATCGAAGAATTGATCGAACATCGTGATTTAATAAAAAAAATGTTAGAAAATGAAATACTATATGAACCTACCCATTTTGTTTTTTATCATGCACAAAACCAAGATAATTATGGCTTTGCACAATTTTTAAGAAATCTATACAACTATGAGCATCCCAAAGACCCATTGCATTCTGATTTTGAATTTCTTCGCTTTTGGCAAGATGGCTCCAAGTATTCAAATGTTAATGATTATTTAGATAGTTTCGGTATTCCTAATCCTTTTGTTCCCAAGAAAGGAAATTTAAATGATTACAATGAACGCATTCAAGCGGTCCTTTTATCGGTAAATCCAACAATATTTGGCAACTTTAACTCAGCTGCTATAGGCGAATGTACATACGATTATTTCTTACAAAATCGTAGCATACAAAATGCTACCAGAAAGAGTTTAGAAAGAATCTTTAAAAAGAATCAATTTAAATCATCGTTTATTGATGACCTTCTTAATATTAATAAACAATTTCAATCTAAAACAGGTAATATTATACAAATCTTTATACCAAAAAACTTAGTCAATAGTTGTACATATTTTGCAAAACCATGGGGCGTCCCTCGAGGTGCACCATTCGTTGATGCACAAGGTAATCCCATCGCCAACAATGATTATGACGCCAAACGCAAACGATATATAAAAACTAATACCATTCTTGAGATAGTCCAAAATAAAACAGGTATCATAGAATATTCAGCGTCTATTCAACTCAGGCTATTTTTCTCAAAAACAGGCCCTTTACTAAACCCTAATATGGGCGCTAAGGTGTTTTATTTCACCACCCTGTCAGAAGAGCAATTACAAAATTATAAAGAACAAATTCGGAATGTTTCAGAAAAAATATTTGCCCAAAGACCCACATCTGCATCTCAAATAAAAAAGATATTCCCTGGATCTGGGGTAGAGTCACGATCGCTCACAACACAAGAATCAAGCACCGTTGAGCAATCAATGAAAAATCTAACTACACCAAACAATTTACTGCAAGCAGTACGCGTACCTAATGCAATTGAAATAGTAACAAAAATGCTAAAAAATGGGGCTAATATAAATATGTACAATCGTAGAGGTGAAACACCATTAATGCATGCCGCCCAATATGGCAATGTAGGTATAGTAAGCTTTCTACTTCAGCATGGCGCTAATATAAAGGCCATTGAGACTGATGACAAGAACGTATTATTTTATGCAATTAACAATAAGGACTTAAATGTTTTACAATTT
Source organism: Candidatus Babeliales bacterium (assembly GCA_035944115.1). Lineage (NCBI taxonomy): Bacteria > Candidatus Babeliae > Candidatus Babeliales > Candidatus Babeliales bacterium. The sequence goes on along the minus strand of DASZBJ010000006.1, from coordinate 27,593 downwards.
TTAATAGATGAAGGAGTGCCAGTTGATAGCCGTGATATATTAGAAAGAACACCATTAATACTTGCCTGCCGAAACGGAAGGTTAAAGGCTGCACAACTGTTAATAGACAACAAAGCCGATGTTAATGCCCTGGATTCAAAAAAGGAATCCGCATTAATGTTAGCTGTTACCCATGAACATTTAGACGTTGTACAACTTTTACTGAAAGCGAATGTTAATATTTATGCTACAAATGATGAAAATAACACCGCTCTGCAAATAGCAAAAATAATAGGCAATAAAGACATTATTGCCCTACTACAAAAAGCACAAAACAAAAAACAGACACCAAGCAAATTATAAGACAAACGAGTGAGAGGCGGTGATGAGCCGCCTCCTTGCCATAGTTTAATAAAATCAGTGACTCTCTCCACCTATCGATACAGCGTTGATGCAATACCTTTAACCAATTGCATCTCACTTTGCATCATTTCGCGCACAAGCTCATCAAAAGATGTCCGTTGCTCCCATCCCAATACTGCTTTCGCCTTGCTTGGATCTCCCAACAGCTGTTCTACTTCTGCAGGCCTGAAATATTTTTGGTCTACGAGTACAAGCACTTCCCCGGTATCTGCATGCTTTCCACACTCATCAAGGCCTGAGCCTTCCCAAACTATTTTAATATCAACATATGCAAAGGCCCGTTCCACGAATTCGCGCACCGTATGCATCTGCCCCGTAGCGATCACAAAATCATCTGGGGTTTGTTGTTGTAACATCAGCCACATCGCTTCGACATAATCGCGTGCATGTCCCCAGTCCCGTTTAGCATCTAAATTTCCTAAATATAACGCCTTCTGCAATCCACATCTAATACGAGCCACAGCGCGAGTAATTTTACGTGTTACAAAGGTTTCTCCGCGAATGGGCGATTCATGATTAAATAAAATTCCGTTACACGCAAATATATCATACGCTTCACGATAATTTTTGGTTATCCAAAAGCCATAGAGCTTTGCAACGCCATAGGGAGAACGTGGATAAAATGGCGTTTGTTCTGTTTGCGGAATCTCTTGCACTTGGCCATACAACTCACTCGTTGAAGCTTGATAAAATTTTGTTGTATCTTGTAACCCAATAACACGTATTGCCTCTAAAATATGCAAAGTTCCTAAGCCATCTACCTGCGCGGTATAAAGCGGCAATTCAAATGATACCTGCACATGACTTTGTGCCGCCAAATTATAAATCTCATTTGGTTCAATTGCTCTAACCAAATTAATCACATTCAATGGGTCAGTAACATCTCCATAATGGAGTACAAAGCGAGCATTTTGATTTAACAATACGTCTTCATATAAATGATCAATGCGGCCAGTATTCAATGATGACGAACGACGCTTAACCCCATGAACCTCATACCCTTTTTTCAACAAAAACTCTGCAAGATAGGCCCCATCTTGTCCCGTTACACCAAAAATTAATGCCTTTGGAGCCTCTGCACACACATTAGCATATACAAATAACAACCATACTAATCTCTTCATGCTTCTTCCTTTTTACTAAAAAACAATATTACTCAAAAATCCCCGTCTTTAAACACCAATCATACGTTTTCTGTATCCCTTCGGCTAACGATGTCGCTGCAGACCAACCAAGCTTATGCAGCTTCTCAACATTAAGCTGCTTACGTAGGGTTCCATCAGGTTTTGAAACATCATACACAATCTGCCCTTCATACCCAACAATCTCTTTAATAATGCAAACAAGATCTGCAATCATCAGATCCTGTCCTGTGCCAATATTAATAATCTCATTACCTGAATATTTATTCATTAAAAAAAGACACGCATCAGCTAAATCATCCACGTATAAAAATTCACGATACGGCTTTCCTGTTCCCCACACCACAACCTGCTCTGCTCCAGCTCCCTTTGCATTATGTATTTTTAAAAGAAGCGCTGGCAATACGTGTGATGTGTGTACATTAAAATTATCATGAATCCCATATATATTTGTTGGCATACAAGAAATAAAAGAGGTGCCATATTGACGGTTATATGCTTGACACATGGTAATACCTGCAATTTTAGCAATTGCATATGGTTCATTAGTGACTTCAAGTGCACCGGTCAAAAGATACTCTTCTTTAATCGGTTGAGCACACGCGCGGGGATAAATACATGAAGAGCCCAAAAACAGTAATTTTTTAACCGCTGATTGGTATGACGCATGAATAACATTTGCTTCAATCATCACATTTTCATATATAAATTCTGCGGGGTACTGAAAATTTGCTTGAATGCCTCCTACTTTTGCCGCTGCTAAAAAAACATATTCAGGGCGCTCAGATGCAAAAAAATCTTGCACTGCTTGCTGATGACACAAATCAAGTTCACCACGATCTCGCACAATCAGATTCGCGTAACCAGCAGATGATAGGGTTCGCATAATCGCGGAGCCTACTAATCCGCAATGACCGGCAACATAAATTTTTGCATTTTTATACATTATTATACAGATCAAAATAGTGTTCTTTGCTCTGTGTATCGCCATGCGTATATTGCTTACAATCATGCGCAACCATCTCTGCAACAAGCTCTTGAAAGGTAACCGTTGGCTGCCACTCTAATATAGACCGCGCTTTTGCTGCATCACCACACAAATAATGTACTTCTGCGGCCCTAAAATAATGCGGATCGATACCAATATATTTTTTTCCCGTTTTTACATCGTATCCATACTCATCTTTTCCAGCACCTGCCCATGCAATAACAATTCCAATCTCTTTAAACGCCGATTCAACAAACTGCCGCACGGTATGTGATTGCCCCGTTGCAATAACGAGATCATATGGCTCTTCCTGTTGCATCATCAGCCACATTGCATATACATAATCGCGTGCATGTCCCCAGTCTCTGCGAGCATCAAGATTGCCCAAATATAAAACCTGTTGATCTCCAGATACAATAGCTGCAACCGCTCGACTAATTTTACGCGTTACAAACATATGCCCACGTCGCGGCGATTCATGGTTAAATAAAATCCCATTACACGCAAACATACCATATGCTTGGCGGTAATTCTTTGTAATCCAATATGCATATAATTTTGCCACACCATATGGAGAGCATGGCTGAAATGGGGTATTCTCATTTTGTGGCATTTCACACGCATTGCCAAATAATTCACTCGTTGAAGCTTGGTAGAATTTTGTTTTATACTGCAACCCTGCAATGCGGATCGCTTCTAAAATACGCAGCGTTCCTAAAGCATCGGCCTGCGCTGTATATTCTGGAGATTCAAAAGAAACTTGCACATGACTTTGTGCAGCAAGATTATATATTTCATCGGGAGCTATTTTTACAATCAAATGCACAAGATTAATCGCGTCTGTTAAATCACCATAATGTAAAAAAAAACGATGGGAAAGTTGCCCATCTGTGCTTTTAAGTAAATGATTTATTCGGCCGGTGTTACTAGAAGAGGAGCGACGTATCAAGCCATGTACTTCATATCCTTTTTCCAGTAATAATTCTGCCAAATAAGAACCATCTTGGCCGGTTACACCGGTGATTAATGCTCGTTTCATACACCACCTACTTACAAATATTCTTGCTGATTTTCTTGCTTAAGCTGATGTACCAACATTTTAACTTTTTCTGATTGTCCTCGTTTGGTAATAAACAGTACATCATCAGTATTAACTACACATAAATCATCTACGCCAATCAAAACCACTCGTTTTCCAGAACTGCTTACCAAATTATTATCTGCGTTAATGGTAATAACCTGCGCATTTTCCTGCTGTTTTTGCTGTAACAATAAAAACGTTTCAATGTTACCCACATCATACCAATTAATAGAAAGTGGTAAAACAGCAACACTATGACTTTTTTCAAGTATTGCTCGATCAATAGAAATATAGGGAAGCTGTTTATACCTATAGAGATCGTGGTTATTTTCAAAATAGTGCTGCATACAACTGATAACATCAGACGCATGCCTTATGAACTCTTGTTCAATCACAGCAACTGATGCGCATAATATGCCAATATTCCATAACACATCCTCTTGCGCATAATAGTTTTGTGCAACCGCAAGAGAAGGTTTTTCAATAAATTCAGATACTATGTAGGGAGCTATACCTTGTTTTTTATACGTTATATATCCGTATTCAATAGCAGGATGTATAGGAGGCACACCAAAAATGGTAAGTACATCATATTGCGCTGCATAATGTATGGCATGTTCTAAAGAAAGGGTGAATAAGGGAATATCTGATTCGAATATAAATGAATCTGCTGGAAAAAACATAACGATTGCATGTGGCTCCTGCTGTTTTATTTTCAAACAACTGAATAGCACTGCAGGAGCTGTATTACGAGATTCCGGTTCAACCCATACCGCGTCAACCAGATGGCCAATATGTTCCTCAATAACCTCTGCATGTTGCTGCGTGGTACTAACAATCACTTTTTTTTCAAAAGAAATATGTGCAATACGCTCAACTGTTTTTTCGAGTAACGTCAAACAGCCATCAATCGTAAGGAGCTGTTTTGGTTTTTTTTGACGACTCAAGGGCCACAGCCGTTCTCCGTCGCCTCCTGCTAAAATGACGCAATACAGTACACGTGCTTGATTCATTGTTTATCCATCATTTATCACCTTCATCACTGCATGTGACAGATTATAATGCTTGTGTCCCACCGCCTTCACACGCAAGCCGATCAATAATTAAAGTTATCTGCGCAACGGTACGTAATCTATCAACACTAATAGGCGGAACAAAAAATTCTTCTTTAACCTGTTTAAAAAACTGATTTAGTAATGTTGCATACCCTTTATCTGGCTCTTCAAGCAGTTCATCAAACGATTTCGGTAAACCAAATCCTGTTAAATAATCATAATCATCCATCACAATTGATTTAGAATCAAAGAACAGTTCCATTCGCTCTTTGCCCAAATCTTTATGTCCAAGAACGGTATACAATAATGAGCAAATGGATCCATCAGCAAAGCTAATCTGCGCACTAAAATTATCTGTTGGAAACAAACTGGTATTACCTGCGTGCAATACTTCTACAGAAATTGCTACCGGTTTTGCTCCTACCAAATAATAAAACAGATCAAAGATATGACATGCTTCACCAATAATACGTCCTGCTCCTAAATCTGTTTGCGCCCACCGCTCTTTCACATTCATACGATACTGAATCGCCAACGGTGTTTTTCTATTTTGAATTGTTCGTTTTATTTTTTGTATAAATGGAGAAAACGATCGACTATAATCAACGCAAAATGGGATTTGTGGATGCTTTTCTATAAATGCCATAAATCGATCTAATTGGTCAAAATCAGTCACCATTGGTTTTTCAAGAAAAACGGCTTTACCATTTTTAAGAGCATGTAATGCTTGATCGCAATGAAACTTATGCGATGATGCAATAACTACAACATCAACAAGGTCATCATTGAATAAATGCACATCTTCTACCAACGTTTTTGCTGCGCCATATTTCTGGGCAACATACAATGACATAGCAACATTTTTATCCACAACAACGTCAATGCTTACCCGTTTTATTTTTGCAATAATTGGCATAAGCCGTACCTGCGCAAGCTTACTAGCACCAACAAGTCCAACACGAATAGTATCTTGTACTGCTGGTACAAATCGTATTGGGCTCTGCTGCACTCTTTCTCTAACCGCTGGCTGAATTTTTACTTTGTCACCATCCTCAGCCCCATAACATAGTACAACACCAAGGCACTCTTTTTTTGCCAAAAGTTCATAGGCTTGCACCGCATCTTCTATACCTATTTGTGCATTAATCAATGATTGAACGTCAACTTGTTTTCGTTCAATAAAGTCCACAAACGCCTGCATGTTTCTATTTTCTGTCCACCGCACATAGCTATAAGGATAATCTTGCCCCTTCTGTTCATATTCGGGGTCAGAACTTCCCGGGCCAGATGCATGAGATACCAAAAAATCAATTTCTTTACTACAGAGTAAATTGCGTTCAAAGGTAAGGCGCACATCGCCTACTAATACAAGACGCCCTTTTTTACGTGTTATAGTAAGCGCTTGTTGCATAACGCTATCTGTATTATCAGTATGCGATGCAGCAGTAATCATCGTGACATCAACACCCTGAAGATTTGTGTAAAATGCTATCTCTTTTTGCACATCATCCCGTCCTGCATGCAGTACAACATCTGCACCTAACTTTTGCGCAAGCGCTAATCGCTCATCAGAATGATCAACGCCAATCACAATACATCCTGACTGTTTTGCAAGTTGCACGGTAATCTGTCCTAAAAGCCCCAAGCCGGCCACGCAAACATATTCACCCAACTGCAATTGAGCTCTGCGTATTCCTTGTAATGCAATAGAACCTATTGCAGTAACGCTTGCAGAAATTAAATGCTGTTTACCGCGCACACGAACTACTAAGTTCTCTGGAACACAGACAACATCTGCATGATATGCGTAATCCACTCCTGCACATGCAACAAGATCTCCTGCTCGTATTCGTGTAACTTTTTTACCAACAGCAATAACCTCTCCTGAACAGGAATATCCTAACGACTGAAAGTCGCCGATATTCAATTTTGGCTCTTCTATATTCTTAATAACCAGCGATTCTAATAATTTTTTAATTTTTTGAGGTACATTGGTAACAGATAAACGCTGAGCGCTGTTTACAATAGCAGCAAGCTCTGCATCGGTACTAATAAATGAATAGTGCACCGCAACTAATACTGAATAGTCATCAAGAGCTGGTCTACTGACTTGCTGAAGAACCACGGAACCTTTTTGTAAAAATACTTGTCTCACAAATTATCTCCCCACCTACTGACATGATAATCCTGCGCAACAAAAGCTACTGTACTCTTTTTTATTACATTAAGACCTGATGGAATATCGGACAATTCCATTGATGTACTCCCTAAACAAAATGTTCTCTGCCTGCGGGATAAACATAACATATCGCCTATAGTTGGCAAGAAACTATGAAAATTAAAACAGAACTCAACCACAACTTTGCTGATAGACAACAGTCTTAAAATCATAGTAACTTCTACCTAAAGTTCAGTCGATAAAAAGGAAGTGCCCATGAAAACATATATACCATTACTCAGCCTATTTTTCTTAATTTTTGCTCCTCATATTAACGCCAATACGCCACAAGAAACGTTGCAAGAGAAAGATATGGTGATCGTAATCGCATCATACAATAATAAAGATTGGTATATAAAAAATCTTGATTCTGTCCTCTCTCAAGAATATGATGCATATCGCGTTATTTATATAGATGATTACTCTCCTGATGGCACCGCGCAATTGGTACAAGAATACATTGATAATCACCCAGAAGGACATCGCGTCACCCTCATAAAAGGGCACGAACGACGAGGGGCGCATGCAAACATATACCGTGCAATTACTGCATGCAAAAACCATGAAATTGTTATCATCGTTGATGGCGATGACTGGCTCTCACATTCTCGTGTATTAAAAACAATTAACCAATATTACGCTGACGAAAATGTTTGGCTTACGTATGGGCAATATCAACGATATCCTGCTAACACCATTGGTATATGTCGTGCAATACCACAACAAGTTATTGCCACAAATCGTTATCGCGAATACCATTGGGTTACTACACACCTTCGTACGTTTTACGCGTGGTTGTTTAAACAAGTAAAACTCAAAGATTTTTTGTATCAAGGGCAATTTGTTCCGTCAGCTGGTGATCAGATTGGCATGTTTGGTATGCTTGAAAAGTCTGGTGGACGATTTGCATTCATACCGGAAGTTCTTTATCGGTATAATAGAGCAAATGTTATAAACGTTGAAAAAACAGGTCACGAAAATGCACAATTACAACTCGATCTTGCAAAATATACCCGTAAAAAAGAGAAATATACTCCTCTAGCAAACGAACAAACAGATTATCTTGATTCTTTGCATGATGCGACTGCAGATGTCATTGTTTTTTCGTCAGAATCACCGGAACAACTGCATCAAACTATACAAAATATACACAACTCAATTACCGGTGTCGGAAATATATATGCGGTATCACAAACAACAGATTTTTCTACTCCAGAATATCAACAGGTACAACAAGCATTTGCTAATCTCTATTACATAGATACGAACAATAACAACAGCCGTCTTGCTGCATTTTTACAACCCGTTTTTGATGCCCCTGCTCACTATTTACTACTGACTACCGATAATGATATCATTACAACATCAATTAACATTCCCAACTGTGTACACGCATTAGAACGCACTGCAGCATATGGATTCTTTTTCAATAAAACAAAAGCATCATCTACTGATACAAACTATTTCTTTTTATATGACAATATCTATGCATGGCAATTCACTGATTCTGACGCGCACAATGATTACTCCAATACCATACATACTACATTGTATAGAAAAGCAGATCTTTATACGCACGTTGCAAAAATGAACAGTTTAGATATGTTTCTTTCACAATGGACCAAAAAAACGGTACCAACAGAAGTAGGACTGTTTTATGACATCAAACCCGCACAACTATAATCAATAACACATTGACCTCACCATTGATCATGCTACGATTACATAATATTTAATTTAAAAGGAACTACTCTATGGATACCACCATTCTCTTACTTGTTATCGCAGGAATTATAGCTATTATTGGCCTTTGGGCAATATCTACCTACAACGGACTCGCACGGCTTTATGTATTAACCGAAGAAGCGTGGAGTAGCATCGACATACAGCTGAAGCGTCGTTACGATTTAATCCCCAATTTGGTTGCAGTAGTCAAACAATACAGCATCCACGAACAATCGGTATTGGAAAACATTACTAAATTCCGTGCACAATCAATGAATGCTACCGGACCAGAAGGTAAAGTTGCAGCAGAAGGACAACTCGCTGGCGCTCTTAAAACGCTCTTTGCGGTTACAGAAAACTATCCACAGCTCCATGCTAACACCAATTTTCTTGCCCTACAAAAAGATCTTGGTGCGATTGAACATGAAATACAACTATCGCGCCGCTATTACAATGGCACCATTCGCAACTATAACGGTGCTATTATTGTATTCCCCGCATCACTGATTGCAGGTATGACAGGAATGCATAAAAAACCATATTTTGAGCTCGATAATTCAGAAGAACGACAAAACGTAAAAATACAGTTTTAACAGCAACATGAGCATCAAACATTTATTTATTTTTTTAATATCATTCTGCTCTGTGTACAGTTACGGCCAACACGAGCAGATTTTATCATTTCATGCTGATATCACTATTAATCCGAACGCAACTATTGATGTAGTGGAAACCATCTCGGTATGGAGCACTGGTAACCAGATTAAACGAGGGATTACCCGAGAGTTTCCAACCCGCTACAAGGATCTATTTGGCAACAACGTCATCATCACTTTTACACTCAAAAGTGTGTATAAAGAGGGGCAACCGATTGCCTACGCGCTAAACAACAAATACAACGGTATCATTATCGACTGTGGCGATGAGACATTCATAAAAAAAGGTCAACATACTTACACCATCAGTTATAACGTAAATAGACAAATCGGTTTCTACCAAGACTATGATGAACTTGCTTGGAATTTAATTGGTCACAATTCTGATCTCCCCGTTGCTCACGCAAGTGCTCGCATCAATTTCCCCCCAAATATTTCTCTCAATGATGTAGAAACTGATGGTTTTACTGGCCAAATGGGATCAAAAGAAAAATATTTCAGTGTAGAAAAAGAAACACATTCTGCACTATTTACCATCACCACACCATTGGGTCCATCACAAGGATGCACTATTGTTGCAGTATGGCCAAAAGGGCTTATCGATGCTCCCACCTGGCAAACGCTCTGGTGGTATTTTTTTGCGGATAATCTCTTTTTATTATGGGCGCTGATCGGATGGGTACTGCTCTGCTTTTTCGCAATACGTCAATGGTTAAAAATTCGTCGACTACAACAACAAGAAGTGATAATCCCTTTGTTTTACCCACCGGATAACATCTCTGCTGGTGCTGCACGATATATCATGAAGAAAAATTTAGACGCAAAAGGCTTTTCTGCTGAAATTGTCGACCTGGCAGTGCATGGACTTTTAACCATTGAATATACTGCAACTGACAGTTACATGCTTATTAAAAATACAGACACTTCCAACAACCATCAACACAAGCTCCTCTGCTCACTATTTCCTAAAAAAAATCGTTTGCATGTAAAAACACAAAACAGCATCGTTCAAGCTAGTATTAGCAAATTGGAAGATACCTTTAAGCAACGCTTCAGTGCTTTATTTAGCTATGATGCATCTTTTGTTATACACACTGGTATCGCTGCTGCAATCGGCATATCCGTGCCATTATTCATGCAATTTCATATGCTCCTCCCGTATGCTCTGCCGCTCATACTATGTATAGTATTTGTTCTTTTTCACTTTTTACATAAAGCGGCAACGCTCTACTCCCCTGCGGGTAGAAAAACGAATGCCGAACTTCTGGGATTTAAGATGTTTTTAGAAACTACCGAAGGGGAACGGATAAAAATAATTGGCACGCCACCGACTAAAACGCCAGAACTATATGAACAGTATCTTCCCTATGCAATTGCGTTTGGCGTTGAAAAAGCATGGTCAAAACAATTTGCACCATTATTTACAAAACTAGAACAAGAATGCACTCCATATAGACCAATCTGGTGCTATAACAGATCTCTCGATCATTTTAATACACAAGCATTTGTATCCACATTCAGTAGCTCATTTAACTCTGCAATTTCCGCATCGATAAACCCGCCGGGATCAAAATCAAGTTTTGGTGGCAGAGGCTCTTCTGGTGGAGGCGGGGGCTTTTCTGGCAGTGGCGGAGGTGGAGGCAGAGTGGGTGGCCGATAATAAATTACTTATTTTCATTATTGCTTTTTTAGTTCGCGCAGGAACATTTCAGTTTTTTATACAACATCAAGAACGTTACCGACAACCTGATAGCATGGATTATCATATCTGCGCATTGGGCATATCGTTGGGCACCGGCATGCACCGTGTTGACACAAAAGAACCCATTTTCTGGCGCACACCTGGATATCCAGCATATCTTGCAAGTTTTTACACATTATATGGCATACGCAGCACTGCTTTTAATAAAAACGATCACGCTCAAAAAGCGGCTCTTTGGTTGCAACTTTTCTTATGCTCGTTTATTCCCTTCATTATTTTTTTACTTGCCTATGTTCTTACGCAATCACAAAAAATTAGTGTTATCGCTGCATGGATTGCGGTGCTTCATCCCGGCATGATCTTAGCAAGTTGTTTTTTGCTGACCGAGGGACTTGCTATGCTTCTCTTTTATCTATTTTTGCTCTTTTTTTATAGAAGCTTTTCTCCTTCAAATAATTGGTCGCTCTATATTGTTTTTGCTGCCATTACGTTAGGATGCATGACTTGGCTACGCCCAATGGGCGAATTCGTTGCAATAATAAGCAGCGCACTTTTACTGTGCATAGGCCAGACGATCTGGAGACAAAAAATCAAAAATGCTATCTTATTCCTTTCGATTTTTTTTATTGCTATCAGCGGCTGGTATATCCGCAATTATAATCTCACCGGTCAGCTCTTTTTCTGCCCACTCTCGGGCCCTTATTTGAATGCGTTCATTGCACCAAAAATTTTACGCGATCTCCATGGAACACCACTTGCACACTGCATTAAGTCTACTCATGAACAAGCAGTTTTGGCGGTAGAACAAGAAGAAAAGACATCAATCGATTCACGCCATGTCATCGTTAAAGAACGTATATGCAATAGCATTGCATGGCCAATAATTATTGCGCATCCTTTTTCAGCTGCGTACCATTGGATAAAAGAAGTTTTAAAAACAACATTCGATCTGTATAGCTACCAACTTGCCGCTATTGCAGCAAACCGATTTCAACGCGACCCAATAGAAGAATTTCTTTTTACAAAGACTGCTGCATGTTTATATGCGCAACCAATGCCACCATGGATGCGTATTGTTGCATGGATTGAGCTTTGTTATGCCGTGCTTATCTGGATAGGACTCATAATAGGATTATTGATTGTTATCACTCACTCGTTCTTGCAGAAAAAAAAGGTATCGTTTGATCTAAAAAATGCTCAAGAACTTTGGATAAAAACAATCCCTCTCATTGGAGGGATTTTATTCATGACCGGAGGATTTGGATATGCTCGATTACGATTACCCGTAGAACCATTGCTTATTATATTGTCATTACAAACGTGGCATTGGTTATTTTCATACATTTCCCATGCCAGACATTATAGAAAAAATCAGCTATAACAAAATATGATGTTTGGATACGTTATACTAACGAATTCGATGCTGCTTATCTTTCTTAAAACCTTTATTCTTTGGCCAATCTCCAAACGGTTTTAGACCCGCCAGACGCCTAGATGCTCCTACGCGTTTTCGAGCTAATTTTTTACATTGATCTGCATTCTCTTGCGCTTGAGGTTGCTCCTCTGCATCTTGCTGTTGTTGCGGTGATCCTTGTTCTTTTTTTTGCGCTTCTCGTTGCTTTAACCGTTTTATTTTCTTTTGAACCACAGTTTGTTCCGCGATTAGTCGCTGCTCTTTTTTCTCTAATTCAGCTACAGAAGGTTCTGCTTCTTGCGGTACCTTGCTGAATGCACTGCTGCTAGAAACAGGAAACTGCTGCGCTCGCAACATTTCTTCTTCACACTGTTGTCGCTGTTCTTCCTCTAACATTGCGGTGACGTTAGGATTTTTTGTCTTTCTCCTATTTAGAGCACGTCTTTCTGATTCTGTTTGATGATGGTCAGAAAAAGTAAAATATCTATATTGGTACACCTTGCGTTTAGCCTTCTTCAATGCAACACGATGCGCTTTTACTGCAGCAAGATACTCTTGCGATGCACGCTTACTATCAACGGGCAATTGATCTTTTGACAACATATTCGGCAGCATCGGTTTCTCAACCATCTCACATTTAGCGTCCTCATCAATTTCATCATCAAAAGCCATAGTAAGCGGTGTTGGACATGGCGTTCTTGTTGTAGATGCAATGCTCGGAGTGGCAGCAGGAGGACTTACTAGCATACTATCATCCTGGAAGTTTTGGTCAGATAAACCAGATGATGGACGTCTGCGCTCGCCATGACCCCCTAAAAGTTCAGCCACCATCTGCGGAGAATTAAAAAGCAATAAGAATGAGCGCAACGCATCTCGTTCCTCTAGATCTACACGCGCAGTAAATTCATCTTGAGAAACTACAACGCGAGAACGCGGTTGCATCACCGGCGCCCTCTGAGGAATCATATACATACTATCATCCTGGAAGTCTTGGCCTGATAATCCAGAAGATAAACCCGGTGATGAGATGTCAGAGTAGGTAGTTGGAGAAACAGAAGGTTCTCTATGTATTGGTGACAAATCGGGAGACGGCATTGACGTTATCGACATCGCACGTTCAGAACGAGCCCGAGCAAATGGTGATTGCGCTACCGGTGATAAAGTTTCAGACGATGAAGATGCATCAGAAAATACTGATCTTTCAAGTGCACGCGCCGCAATAGCAAATGCAAGCGACGCAGCAGCAAACTCATCTCGAGAAACGATAACACGAGAGCGTGGGCGCCCTATTTGATGTTCTCCAATTGGAGGTGCTGGTGGAATCTCATCAGAAGCCATCGCGTGATTAAAAAAATGAACGAGATTGCCACCGTGCGGTTGTCGCCGCAAGTGTCGTGATGATACTTCAGGGCCTGACATACCTTTTACGTCAGAACAAAAAACAACAAAATACAATAACAGAAAACTTGCCGCACTTCGATTTAACACTGTAAAATCCTATAAAAATAATTAAAATTACACAATATGACATGAATTTGAAATCATTATAATACAGAACCTATTCCATTGTAAGCATTAATTGAAACACAAAAGGCAACAAAACAAACCAGTTGTTACAATGTGAATGCTTTGGTAATAAAAAATTATATCCAAAGACACATGTCACCCATGCTTGCACAGATAAAAAAAGAAAATTATTAACTCTGCTACTTTTTTTATTTATAAATCAAAACAGTATTGCTAATTATTCTGGCACACTTTACACTTCTTAAAAAAACAATTCTTAAGGGTATTGAAAATGAAACGATTATATGCACCATGGCGAGATGGCTATACAAAAACACAAAACAATTCAACACCTTCGTGCCCTTTTTGTGTGCAACTTCAAGATAATAACAACGAAAAAAATTTTATTTTAAAACGATTTGAACATACCTACATATTACTCAATTTATACCCCTATAATGCAGGGCACATACTGGTCCTGCCATTGGAACATGAAGCGGACCTGAGCAAATTATCAAAAGAGACTCGTATTGAGTTAATGGAAATATCAAATGCAAGCCTTGCCGTTCTTAAAAATATACTTAACCCTGAAGGGTTTAATATTGGGTTTAATATCGGAAAGTTTGCTGGTGGCAGTGTGCCCACACATCTGCATCAACATATTATTCCCCGCTGGTCAGGGGACACCGGATTTTTATCCGCTATCTGCGACACACGCGCAATATCTGTGGATTTGAAAAAAATATATTTGCAACTACTGCCTGCATTTACCGCAATGACTTTATAACATTACACTGCTTGCATTGTGGCATCTATTTTGCTGCAAAACAGAATCCCATAACAAATAACATCATTCCATACACAATGGCACTATATAATCCATATTTCTTCATAACAAACCTCCAATACTTTTATCTCTTGGTGTGCCACTCTGACGATATCCAAACTTCTCTATCAATTCCCTATACATATCTGGCTCAATAAACTCTTCCTTTTTCAAATAGTGATCACGCGTAAATCGTTGCGTCCGCACCGCAAATTCATCTCGATTTACTACATCCATGGTGTATATCAACGCATCACGTTTTACAGCTGCGCAAACAATATTTTCATATGCTATATAGGGATCTGAAAGCCATACAACATCATATCCATGACGACGAAATCTACGCGCTATTTCTTGTCCTACTGCTCGCGTAATCGGTGCATCACTGTAATTTTTTATAATTGATTGATACAGACGTACACCACCACTTTCTGTAGCCATATTGGTATACATCTGTGCAGAGCCACAGGTAAGTAACGGAATATACATAACATTGTTTTGTGCAAAAAGACCTTCATTACCCCATGCAACCTTGTATTTTGATGAACTTCTGACTACTGTTATATCATCCAGCTCTTTAAGATCCATTTCTTGTGTTTGTACATCCAGAGCACGTTGCGTCTCAATCAGCGCAACCCCCTCAGCTTTCAAATAACTTGAAACTTTATGCACCCCTCCGGCATCCACCAACATCAAAATATCTATCTGATATTGAGGGTTTTTTTGTACAAAATCTACATACTCTTGTGCATTGTCCCAGATAGTGACATGAATACCTCGATTTATATGTGCCAGCTTATTCTGCACGGTCTCTTTTGACCAACTATAATTTGCGCCTATAGCCTTTTCAAAAATCGATTGCGCGACAGCATTTTGTAAAACATCATGCGCAACATCTTGTTTATCTTCTATCTGTTGCACAATACGCTCTTGCGTCACATCAGCTGCACCTTCTTTCAAACGATTACGTTTGCCTTCAAGATCATCCAACAGAGCCGTAATAGCAACTTGGTCTTTAATGTCCAAATCAATTACATTAATATCAATATTATTAAAGCCTTGATGCTGTAACCCCGATATCACCAAAAAATCCATAAGCAGCTGTCCTGCCGCTAATGAACTGTACACTATCCGTTTATTTTTATCTGGATGCCGTTTTACCGTATCTTTAATCATATGAACTGCCAACGCTATACGTTTTGCAAATGGCGCCGCTGAACATGAACACCAATTAAGATCTGAATCCGGTACATTAGAAAATAAAAATTCTCCTAATGAGCGTGCATTCACTATTTCTATTGCCACCTGCTCATCGTTAAATCTATGAGCAAGCGCCATAAAATAGTCTGCTATAAACTCTGCACGCATACAAACCTGATTCTTAACATCTGTTGCTTCGCTCATGCCCATAGCAAAATCTTGCGAAATAAGAGTATTTAATTTTTCTTGAAAATAGTTCCAATCAATTGCTATTGCTTTAGGCACGCGTATTCGTGATGCAATCCTCTGTAAATCCTCTTCTAACACTACCAATGAATCTTGCGTGCAATTATCAGAAAAATCTTTAATCTTCTGACCGATCTCCGAAAAATACTCTTCAAAATATTCAAAATATTTTTTCTGTTTTGTTACATCATCAGCAGCACGAAACAACGTAAAATCTTGCTTACTCGCTTGATCTCCATATACTGCAAATGATCCTAATACCTGTTCAATAATTTCACGTTTATCAGACAGCTCTGGCATAAAACGTGATTGATCAACAGCCTGCTTTAACAGTTCTTGCATAACCGCTTCTCGTGTACCATATTGTGTTATTACGCTCTGATCTATTGATCGCAATAAAAAAAAGTATCCCTTCCAGATATCATGAATTGCCATTTCCAAAACGTTATCATCTAAATTTTTTTCATCGCCATAATGAATACTTTCAGCCCCTGTTCTTTTTTTGATATCCATTGCAGCTGCACAATGACTGCCGGTTGTAGAGATAAGAAATCCAATAGCTATACTGTATAAAAGATTCTTCATAATAAACCCTTGCCTCAATTCGTTATATATCAAGCAAAATGGCGCAACACTTTACAATATCGCGCCATGTCAAAACCCCACGAAATATTTTCTAATACATACTCATACGTTTTTGCATTTAAACTGCTCCTACCGGAGTTGAGTCTTCCTGTTCATTTTCAAATGAAGACCAGTCAAAATTTTCGAAATTCATTTCTTCTGTTGGTGATGCATCAGTAGGCATCTCTGACGACATACTCACTTCTGACATAGATTCTTCTGGCATAGATTCTTCTCGCATTGCTGACTCAGAAGCTGGTTCTGTGGATACAGACCCTTCTATTGCCGTTGATTCTTCTCCTGTTCCTGTTGAAATCGTTTCTGTTGTCGCTTGCGTATTCATTTCCGGCATTGTCTCTGTTACTAATTCTGTTGTAGTTACAGACTCTGGCATGCTTATCCCTGGTTCTTCTGTCGGCGCTGGAGAATAACTTTGATATCTTAATTTACATTGTGACTCTGTTAATGTTGGAATTTCTGCTTGCGGTACTTCCATTGTAGTAACTTCGCCTGTTGGCATAGAAGGTGTTACTGCGGTTGTTGTCGCTTCCATTGTTGAAACTTCTGGCGCAGGCATTGCTGACATTTCTGAACTGCTAACCACTTGAGCTGAAACATCCATTGGTTCTCCTGCTACGACTGGTGCTGGATTTGGCATTGCCGTTACTTCTGGCGCTCCAGTTGGCATTGCCATGGGCTGTGGAGCTGCTGGCATCGCTGGAGCCGTCGGCATCTCAGGCAAAGCAGTTTTATACTTCCGCACTTCACCGTAATTCTGCATGTCACTCGCTGCCACTTCAGGAGTCACAACAGGACCCTTTGGCAAATCTTGTGCCGGCGTACCGGTCGTTGGCTGCATAGCCGGCTGCTGCATTGGCACACTTTGTGGCACTACGGCAGTTTGCGTCATAGTTGTATCTCCGGCTGTTGCCTGTGCTGCAAAGTTCTTACCCACAAATAGCATAGCCACCGATAAAACAGGCGCTAATAACAATATTTTTTTCATATTAAAACTCCTTCCTAATGATTTAACGATTCCATATCAATAGCCCCAATCAGGCATACTTCTTATTTATAATATAAGGTATCATATTCAAACTGAAAACTTCAATAAAAAGATTATTTCTATAAATAATCCTGATAAAGATGATGGCAATACCCAACAATTGCCTACACGCATAAATAGGATTATTATGAGAAACGAAAATACATATATTCTCTTTTAAAGAGTAAAAAACAGGAATCTCCCTATGAATTCAACTGAAATTCGCCGTCGTTTTTTTGATTTTTTTGTGAAAAATGGTCATGAAAAAGTAGCCAGCTCATCATTAATTCCTGCCCAAGACCCTACTTTGTTATTCGCCAACGCAGGCATGAATCAGTTTAAAGATCTTTTTTTAGGCCTTGAAAAACGAAGTTACTCTCGCGCAGTAAGCATACAAAAATGTGTACGAGCAGGTGGAAAACATAATGATCTTGATAACGTAGGCTTTACCAAGCGACACCTTACTTTCTTTGAGATGATGGGGAATTTTTCATTTGGAGACTACTTTAAAATAGAGGCTATTCAGTTTGCGTGGGATTTTTTAACAAAAGAATTGGGCCTCCCGGTTGATAACCTTCACGTCTCTGTATATCTACATGATCAAGAATCGTACGATATTTGGAACAACATGATGGGTGTACCAACAGAAAAAATTCACAAACTAGGAGCAGAAGAAAACTTCTGGCAAATGGGAGACACTGGCCCTTGCGGCCCGTGCACTGAAATCCATGTCGATCGTGGACCAGGCTTTGGATGCGAGCAACAATGCAGTCCAGCATGTGATTGCGATCGTTTTTTGGAAGTGTGGAACGTTGTCTTCATGCAATTTGAACGTCAACCAAACGGTACCGACAAACCACTTACACAAACAGGGGTTGATACCGGTATGGGCCTTGAACGTATCTGCTCAGTGATGCAAGACAAAGACTCGGTGTTTGAAACCGATTTATTTGCTAACATCTTGAAAAAAATAGAAGAATTAACCGGCGTTATATACGAAAAGCAAACTGCTCAGACAAAAGCCGCTTTTCATGTTCTTGCTGATCATATTCGCTCCTCATCATTCTTGATTGCTGATGGATGCGCCCCTTCAAATGAAGGACGTGGCTATGTACTACGCAAAATTATTCGCCGTGCCGCTTTATTTGCTCAAAAACTTTCCGATAAAAATATCTTCCCAGAATTATCGCTCGTGGTTGTTGAAGACATGCGCGACATTTATCCTGAACTTAAAGCAAATGCTACTCATATCTATAAGCTTCTGAGTAGTGAAATAGAAAAGTTCTCTGCTAACTTAACCCGCGGAAGAGCGATTTTAGAACAATACTTTATTCAAAACCAAGACACAAAAATTATCAATGGTGAGCAGACCTTTAAACTGTATGACACGTTTGGATTTCCGATTGAGCTGATTCATGTAATGGCCCGGGAGCACGATTTTACCGTAGACACTGATGCGTTTGAAGTGCAAATGCAAAAACAAAAGGAACAGTCTGGTAAAAAAACAACTGATGAACTTGACCATATCGAATTTGATACTCCTATCAGCAGTCAGTTCACGGGTTACCAAGAACTAGAGACAGAATCAACTATTATTGGATTAGTCCACAACAACGAATCGGTGATAGAAGTGCCAGCAGGAGAAACATGCTGGGTGATCGCTGAACAATCTCCATTCTTTATTGTTGGTGGTGGACAAGTACCTGATAATGGTTGGTTAAAATTCAATAATCTGCAAGCCGAACTGCTCCACGTAAAATTTATTGGCAAGGCAATAGCAGTACAGATACAAACACCGACAGCACTTACTGTTGGTATGCCAGTAACTTCAATCGTCAACAAGCAGCTTCGCGTAACGGCAATGAAAAATCATACTGCAACGCACATGCTTCAATCGGCGTTAATCGAAATTTTAGGAAAACAGATAAAGCAATCCGGTTCTCTAGTACATCCTGATTATTTACGATTCGACTTTACCTATCACGAAAATCTCAGCCCAGAACAAATCGAACAAGTCGAAAATCGTGTAAACGAAAAAATCATGGAAAATATTCCAGTAACTATCGAATATAACACGATGAAAGAAGCAACCAAGCGAGGCGCTCTTGCCTTCTTTGGCGATAAATACAATCCAGAACAAGTACGCATCGTTGGCATTGATGATTATTCAGTGGAACTATGCGGAGGAACGCACGTACCAGCTACGGGTGTTATTGGTGCATTTAAAATTACCGATGTTACCGCACTATCGGCAGGACATCGCCGTATTTTTGCAGTAACTGGTCCCAAAGCGCTTGAATTATTCCAACAAAGCTTTTCAACGGTAAAAACATTAAGCCAAGAATTTAAAATTAAGCGAGAACACGTGCTCGATGCTGTAGAAAAGCAACAAGAGCATATTAAATCACTGGAAAGCAACATCAAACAACTGAGGAAACAAAACCTTAAAACGCAGCTCCCTGTGTGGTTACAAAGTAGTGAAACCATCAATGATATTCCGTTCTTGTTTTTACACCTTAATGATGTAAGCGCTGAAGAGCTCAGAGAAATTGCTGGACAACTCACTACTGCACAACCAGGTTTTTACTTTTTGATTTCTGCAAATGCCGCAACGTCATCCTTCATTGCATCGCTATCTGCAAAGCTTGCTGATGCTGTTGATATGCAAAAATTTGGCTCGTGGCTAAAAGAAGCGCATGGACTACGTGGCGGTGGTAGTAAATCGATGATCCAAGGTGGTGGTGGCAGCTATGACCCTATTTTGAAAACAACGATGATTGAATGGATGAAAAAACAATAAACAATGAAAACCTACCAATTGAGGATATACTTATGAAAAAACTGATGATAATATTCATGGTTTTACTTATTAAACCAACGATACTGTTTTCAGCAAACCCACAGGGGCTCCCTGCTGGCCAAGGACCTGCGCTTTCTGGAAAGCAGACAGACCGTATCCTAGCCGGAAAAAAAATACATATCCACGGTACAGGATATTATGTAAAACGCCCAGTTAAGCCGACAACAGTACGTGATAGATTAAGGGCAGAACTTGCCGCAAGACAGAACCAACAAGGGTGATTAAAACCTGACCAGTTTTTTCTACTTACAATCATTTGGGGAGCAACCGCTCCCTTTTTTATATCCGCCTCTTTGCTCCTCTGCTACCCCTTTTCCCCCTTAAAACTCTTTATTTTTACGTGGGTTCAATCTAAAAATGTTTTTTTTCATATCTACAAAAGCCTAACAATAGGAGCAAAAGATATTGCTCCCCGTCGTTGCGAGCCTGCGTGGCAATCCAGGCTTCAATAGTTATGCTTCGAAAGTTGATTATAGAAATCGTATGGGTTATTTTCGTGGGCATTGCTCTGCAGACCTAGGCCGTGTGAACGAAATTTACGTTGAAGAAAAAGATGTCGCGTCCAGTTGGACGCGCGGATTCTGGCTTGATCGACCAAGCAGCCGCCACACCCTTTTTCCCACAAACACATACCAATGCTTTACAAGGCTACCTTGATGATCTTCAACGCGTTGATCTAGAGAAAGATGATGCCATAAATCGTATTGAGAACATTACACGGCAGGCGGAACAACGCTTTCAGGATGGCCAAAAAACTACAGCCAATACATTGGGTGTTTCGGCCCTTGAAGCTGCACGAGAAAAACAAAATCTTGCCACTCAAATGCCCTACTTCCCCGACGCACAAAAAGAAATAATCGAAGAACAAATTAAAAAACTTGAACAAACAAATGTATCAGGCAATGAGCTCATACAATTTATTAATGAGGCGAATAAAATAATCGACGATGCATTTGAGGCCGGAAGAGCGATCAATAACCAAGAAGCGATCATGCAAAATTTACCGACCGGTGCAGGAAGTATATAAAAAATATGGGGAGCAATACGCTCCCCTCTTTCATGCGGTTATTTTTATTTGCACGGTTTATCTCTGAACAGAGTTTTGCGCTTGTAATGTTGCTAGTTGCTGCCGCACACCAGCCTTTGTTAATTGCACTTGAGTATACGTCTGGCGCGCAGCCCTGCCTAATTGAACCGCTCCCTGTATACCCAACATGTATTGCATTCCTGTCGCCACTCGACGTGCTAATGGGATTCTGCTGATTGCAGGTCTTTGCCTTACATACTGCAACACTCCTATACCTGCAGCACTCAATGCAACATTCGATTTGGGCAAGTTTTCATATGTTGTGTGTAAAATATTTGAAAGAGAACCCGCATTTTTTAATTGGCCATTATAATACAATAACAAATGTCTAACTGCAGGATTCTCCTGCTCTTCATCTGCTGGTTCCCCGCCATTATGCTCATTTTGTTGAGATCCTTTAACCCGCTGTACGCTTTCTTCTGACGTAGTGGTATCAACGCCCGACTCTTTTGAACCCGTTTTCTTAGATTCGCTCGATTGCTCACCATAATCCGCAGTTGCTTGCTGCATTGCTAAGAATCTGCGTAAGGGCGCATCATCACTTTCAACTTTTTGCGTCTCACGTTGACCAGCCCCATCCCCTAAAGCGTCTTGCGCAACCGTATTTTTGTTTCTGCTTTCTGCTGATCCAGTATTTCCTGTTAGCTGCAATAGACTCTGCGTTTCTTTTTGTAATGGCGATGTGTTTCCCATACCTATTACACACCCTTCGTCATTAGCTTCTTTTTTCTCAGCTTCTTCAGCTTTGCTTGCAATACTGGCTGCAAGATAATTCAGCTTTCTCTGAAGCTTTTCTGCATCAAAAGAAGGATGAACCCTTTGTTCTTTGCGAGGTCTATACCAGCTTTTTTTAAGATCTTGAACAGACTTCAACATCAGTCCAGCTCCATTTAAATGCCAACGATCTTTTGTTTGTTGCGTCTTGTCTGCTTGTATTTTAAGCTCATGTTGCTTATTCAACAGCAGAGTCTCCACTTCATCATACCATGTCTCAAAAGTTTCATGTTCTGAGATGGAAGAAGCAACGGACACAATTAGAGTTGTTTCTATATGCCTCCTTACAGAATCATCCGCAGGATTTTGAAAAAATAATTCTAACAGTCGCAGCGTCATGGATGATCGAGTATCTGTTTTTTTTTGTTGCTTATCCATCGCGTGAAGATGTCCTGCAACAAGCAGTACTGCCAAAATTAACTTTGTATATTTCATGCTATGCCCTCTTATCTGATCTTAAATAATAATTACACTTCTCAAATTGTTATAGATAATAAAGTATAGCGTTATTTATTGCTGATATATATACTTTCTTTCTGTCAGAAACATTACCCCTAAAGGAATTTATGACTTTTTTTACACACGCTCTCTTATCATTCATATTTGTTATTGCACCACAATATATAAAAGCGACCATGCCACAAAGCGCAACCGTTGTTCTCGATTTTTCGGCCTATACAATTATGCAACCAGAATTATACACGTATCAATTATTCTTACCTCCTAATACCATGGCACCACAAAGAGCAAAAAATATAAAACTACTACATCCAAAAAAAATTTTTATTCCTACTGTTTTATTCGACTCTCATCCAACAATGGTATATCCTGCTTTTTTAGTACGATACAGAAAAAATGAATCTTCAAAAAAACCGGTGTCTTCGATAGAAATACCACTGACCGCACAGATGCGTGCATTGTCTATCCATCTTTGTAAGCCAAACAAAAAATAATAAAAACCAAAATAATAATATTTAAAAAAATACATCTATCATGAAATATACTTTTATAACGCATATACTCATCACCTTATTAACATGCAATGCCAGTTTTTTATTTTCAGCCGACCCCAGAAAAGAAAAAAGACTAAACCGTTTACAAAACCGACTTGAACTAAACAAGGTAACTAACGAGGCCGAGCGCGAAGCGCATGAAATAATGCAAAAATTGGTACCTGCAAAATTATCAAATGAGTTGCAACAACAGGTGATTTATTTTTACCGTTTAACCTGCAGCCACCCAAGCATTAAAAATAAACCACGTGGACAACACTGGCCTGAGGCGTTTAAGATACTCCGCGGCATAAAAAGTCCGGAAGAAAAAAAACTGTTTCTCAATGCACAAGACGCATTTTTAAGATGGAACGCGCTATGTAACGCAGCAGGACGCGGAACTATTAACGACGTGAAAACCCTTATACCACATTATGAAGAATGTGGTATTGATATTACAGCCATACGAGCCTTTGATGGTAAAAATTTATTAGAAATTGCCCAGGAACAAAGCGCACTTCACCCCGGACGCAAAAAAATTATACAATTTTTTAAACCTCTTTTTCCAACAGCAGAAGAAATACCAGCTATAGATCTTGATGCTCTCAATCAAGATTTACAAGAATGCCTTACCGTTGTATCACAAACAGCGGCAAGAGAAGAAGAGCAAAAGTAGTAAGTTTCTATCTATGTAAGGGCTTCCACAAATAGCAAAAGATCTGATCTAGTTTGACTTCTCAAAAAATTGGCAGAAAAATTAACGGTAAACCTGGAAAAGAGATATGAACTGAATTCAACTAAAAAAATCTATATTATTTTTACGCCATATTTGAAAGCTAACCAGAACAAGAACCCCACGGTCGTCGTCGCGAGCCGCCATTGGCGTGCGTGGCGATCCAGATTAATAAAGAAATATTTAGATGAATACAATTAAGAATGACCTATTTTGTAGCGCTCAAACTGAGCGCACAATTGCCTGGATCGCCACGCATACGCTCGCGAAGACGATCGGGAGTCAACAGCTTCTTACAATCTCCAACCATTGCAATATTTTGCAATACATTAATCCACCAACTAATTTTCGAATAAGCTCTTAATGTGCGCCACCAGAAGCCACTGTTTCTGCTTTTTCATCATTAAGCTTCATGATTTGTATAGCCATATGTTTAAGCAGATCAATGCTTGCAACCTCATAGCCATATTCATGTGCTATGTTAGCAACGCTTTCATAGGTTTTGGCAGCAAGAAGCTTTTGCTGTAGTTCTTTATCTTCTTTTGCCTTACCAACAAAGAGATCTAACGATGGCTCAAAAGATTGAACGGTACAGCCCCACTGTATTAGCTCAAGTATCCAAAAGCCTGCATTGTCCAACCATCCTTTGCCAGCACGACCCCATTGCGCACCTTTTTTTGATTTATTACCTGCCACTAAATTTTCTAATTCTTCAGAGGGTAAAGTTAACACTCGCCCAACCTGCGCACGAAGAACATCAGCCCCTGTAACGCTAAAGCCCATTTCATTTGCAATAGTAGCAACGTCACTGACTTCTTTTGTGACAAATAGCCGCTCTTGTAACGTTTTATCTGTGGCAACGACGGTAAAAAAATCATTAAGCGCTTGTGACATCTCATAACCTCATATAAAAAAGATAAAGAATAAGTTGATAATGGGTATAACTTTATCAAAGTTTTGCGTCAGCAACAAATTGCTGGTGAGTACTATGCAGAATACAAGGGCGAAAGAAGAAAGACTTTATAGAATAAGGAACTACCCATAAAGTCTTTCTTCTTTTGTAAAAAATAAAAAGTAACACAATCAAGCTGGAGCAACACCCGTATTCGTGCGCCGGTATATATACACTGGTGAACCATCTTCCCGCGACCACGTCATCGGCAATCGCACCTCTTTTACAAATTCCATTCCATGTTGTGCATAATTCGGTAACTCTTTTAATGAAATAATACGCGCACCCGGTTGCAGCTTAGAAAATTTAAGCACCAATTGCTCTAATAATTCTGGGGGATAACAAGTGGAACACATATAAATGATCGTTGCGTCATCTATATCAAGCTCCAACATATCGCCGTGGCACAATGCAAGCGCTCGACCTTTTTGCATTATATTGCTCTGCGTACATCGCTGCATCACCTTTTCTGCTTTAGCATGACGCGTTGGCGATAACTCTATTCCCACTACTTTTTTAACCGGCGTATTTAAATATACCTGGACCGCCATCTTACCAACACCTGATCCAAGATCATAAAATATATCCTCTGGACCAAATGCAAGCTCTGGATCTTGCAGTAAAGCTTGCGCTGAATCGTATAGAATTTCGCCGTAAATGGATGTCTTTTTTGTGTAATTTTTTTCAATTAAAGCTCGTTCATGCTCCTGTAGCGGGCCGCCTCCTTTGATGCCTCTGTACAACTCTTTTTCGATAAACCGTTTATTTTCAGCAATATTAATGGCAGGTTTTTTATGCATTACATAGACTGCAACCCCTACTGAACCTACAACGACGCTTCCTGCTAACGCACACAACCAAATCTTTTTTGACATCTCTATACTCCTTATCCGTTTTCACATACACTTACTTTTAATCAAATAATACAAGATTGATAGTTTTCATTATAAATAAAATTTTCAATCAATAATGATATAATTATAAATAATAACATTATACCAGATTTTAAACATGGAAAAAAAACATATATCATGGATAGAATTAAGCAAATCTGCGTTTAATCATAACATTACTTTGCTACGAAAAATAATTGGCGCAACGGTGAATCTTGCCATCGTAATAAAAGGTAATGCCTATGGTCATGGAACCGCAGCAATTGCTCAATTATGCCAAGAAAATTCAAATGTTGACTGGCTTTGCACGGTATCGCTTTCTGAAGCTGTCTTTATACGAGAGCTAAAAGTAACCAAGCCAATCATTGTCCTTTCATTTATAGATACAAATCCCATTGATGCAATTCATCATAACATTGATCTGATGATACAAGATATGGCAACCCTAAAAATGGTCCATGATCATGCACAAGCAATAAGCAAATCAATTAATATCCATATCAAAATAGATACTGGGATGTCCCGCCTTGGCTTTACTCCTGCAGAGTTCCTTGCAAATATTCATACCATTCTTGCTCTACCATATATAAAAATCAGAGGCATATCATCACATTTTGCAGAAAGCAATAATCCTGCCAGCGATTTTACACCACAACAATTGCAAGAATTTAACGCTCTTCTTGAAGAATTAAAACGACAAAATGTCGAAATTCCACTACACCATATCGCCAATTCTGCTGCAACGATCTCAACACCAGCGGCACATGGTAATTTTGTACGCATCGGCGGCGCTGCATATGGATTGCTCCCAAAAATAAATAATTATTCTTTTATTCCGGTTGCTACATGGAAAACAACCATCAGCTTTATTCGTACCATTGCAGCCAATGAGCATGTTGGATACGATAGAACCTATACAACAGCACAAGAAACTAAAATTGGCATCTTACCGGTCGGTTATTACCATGGCTATCATCGTAATTTAAGTAACATTGGATCAGTGCTTATTGCTACTGCTGATGGACAGCAACACTATGCGCCCATTGTGGGAAGAATTTGCATGAATCATACATTGATTGATGTGACGCATATAGAAAACATACAGATCGGAGACGTAGCTGCTTTGCTTGGAGCACAAGAAAAAATACATCCTTTGACCATTGCAACGCTTATTAAATCCTATAATCCACGAGAAGCGGTAACGACTATTAATCAAACAATTGAACGAATTATAAGCCCCGAAGAAACTGATGCGGCGACTTCTATTCAACAGAGAGAAAAAGTAGCTGAACAAATAGTTTGAAGTGGATTCGATGTAAGAGCCAGATAACTATTATGTCGCGCTCAGATTGAGCGCACGAATTCTGGATTGCCATACTCCGCCTTACGAAGTTTGATACGCAGTTTAGCTTCGAATGGCTCCTATCATGGCCCTTCATAGCTAACCGAAGGTTGCGTAGTAGGGCTACGCT
>DASZBJ010000005.1 GCA_035944115.1 Candidatus Babeliales bacterium | reverse complement strand
GTGCCTGTTTTGCCCGCTGTATACAGTTCTAAGGCATTTAATTTAAATTCTTTATCATAAATTCTTATTTTTCTCATAAAGTCCCTCGTAATTGTTAGTTTACTACAAGTTCTTCATGTCTACAAAAGTGTAGCAGGATCAGGGAGGCTTGTCGTTACTCTCGAAGACGATGGTCGTCGTATAAAACTAAAAGCGTGGCGGCCTGATTGTCCTACGTTGGGGCAAGAGACCGAGAAATTACTCTTATCTACGAGCGAGATATGTCAATTTCCACTTCATCGTCTTGCTCGTATGGGAGAGCTGCTTAATCAGGTAGAACAATTTGCTGCGGAAGCTAAACCTGATACATCAGAAATAGTTAAGCTCATTAATGAGATGGAACGAGAGAGAGATGCTGGCATTCAGGAAATAGATCCCGGTTTTGATCTGTAACGTAGCAGTTGGCGATAACATAAAAGGAAAGGTCATTAAGGTTTTTCCTTTTATGTTATCGCCAACGTTAAATATACAAAGTTGTAGCAGGCCATCATCTTAATGCCCGCCAGGCGTAATGGTAGCCAACCACTTTATTTCTTTGTTTTTGCAATAAAACCATGATAGGATTTCGTATTGAAATCTTGTTGTGGTTTTTTAATTATGTTTATAGTGAAGGGTTTTATTCCATGGGTTTTCGATTTGTGCAATGCCAGGGCCTTGTTTTAGGATTGTTAATTTTTTTTGCACCGAGTAACTTGCAAGCAGCGGCACGTGAGGAAGATATTGATCAGCAACAAATAAATCATAGAGAAAAGATGGAAGATCTTTATAAAAGAGCGCGGAAAAAACAGCGAGAAGCGCAGCAGCTAACATTAGAAAAAGGAAAAAATATAGCAGGGCGATCTAAATTGGCAGCGCTGCGGGCAGAGGGGCAAGTGCCAGCAGACGACAGTTCATCTGGCGTCGTTTCTTTCATGCGAAAGAGCCTGACGCAAGCGCGACAAGCGGTTGCCAATGTGTTAACCAGAACAAATACAGATGAAGAAATAAAAGATGATCAAGATGATACACAGTTGACAGTAATGTTGACCAAGCTTCCTCCGGAATTATTCATGGGGGCGATTAGAGAATTCGTGGGGTATGCGCATGAGCGAAAAATATTTGATGAAGGCGTTGACAGCTTAATATCGAAAACAATTCATAGTGATTCTTTTGATCGAGGAGCTCTTAGTCGCAATGAAAGATTTGTTGTGTTAGGAGGAGTTACTGATCTTGATTCTTGTATAGTGGTGATGGCGACTTATGCAGGGGCGGTAGCAACACGGCACCCCATTGGTTTTCCCCCCAATAGATTGGCTATAAGCTCAGACGGAGCTATTGTCGCAGCGGTTACGGACGCATATCGTACAATACGTGTTTGGACTAGGGGCAAAGATGCAGAATTAAGATCATTAACCGTGAAGGAGATGCATACGGGAAGTATATCATCTATTGAGCTTGGTTCGACCAATGAGGGCGTACCTTTGTTGCATGCAGAAGTTGACCGAAATGGCAATTATACGAGTTATGAATGGGAGTTAAATAAGCCAGAAGAAAAAGCTGTGAATGCATTGCGCCATAACGCAAAAAAGATATCAGGGCGGATAGTTGGTAAACCTGTAGTGGTTACCAGTGGTCAGGGACAATCTGTAATGGTTACCAAGCCTGAAGAGCAAAGGGGGTATAGGTTTGATTTTCCAAATGCTTCAGAAATATTATTAAGTCGCACAGATCGTTTTCTTGTTACTATAGATAAAGATAATAAGAGGCTGGCCCGAATTTGGTTTCCGTCAGAGCAGCGACGTCATGCAGAAATGTTAACAGAAGCTTGGGGGCTTATTACAGCAGCAATGGATATTGTGGCATTTCCACGGCCGAGTATTGATGCAATGTTAAAAACGATCGATCTGTGGGAAGGGAGTTCATGTGAAAGCGAACGGGCCACATATCGAGAGAAAATCAAAGAACTATTTAATGAAGGAATGCAACAGGCACAGTATGGTGAGGACATGTCTTGGCAACAAAACTTAGGAATATAAATTTTAGAAATTTTTTGATGATAGATTTTTAATCGCTGGTTTCACGGTACTAACGCGACTCACTCTACGAATGTGCGCTTGGTTTCTAGTATGAATGTTTTTATAGCGCTGGCAGATCTTTACAAGGAGCAGCGACTAAAGGCGATTTGGCAACGCTCTCTGTACAACGACCGCAAGGAAAAGCGCAAAAGGAATTAGAAAATCAGACAAAAACACACAAGGAAGATCAAAAAAACCATCATCTTAATGCCCGCCAGGCGTAATGGTAGCTAACCACTTTATTTCTTTGTTTTTGCAATAAAAACATGATAGAATTTCGTATTGAAATCTTGTTGTGGTTTTTTAATTATGTTTACAATGAGGGGTTTTGTTCCATGGGTTTTCGATCTGCATTTGCAGGCAAATGTGTTTTTATGCTTTCGTTAGCGTCTTTTATATCATGCTCGGTACAAGCGGCTGCAAGTTTACAAGATGTTAATGATGCAAAAGAAGCGGAAGAGAAGTATCAAAAGGCGCACCGTTTAGAGCGGTTGCGTGAACGGGTAAATAAAGAGGCACAAAAACGATTAGCACCTGCCGAGCCAAAAAGCAAAAAAGGGATTCTAGGTAAGTCATTGGCCGCGGTCAAAGGGGTGGCATGCAGAATTGGTCTGGTGCGCGCAGCTGATGAGGATGCAAAAGAAGAAGATGACCGTAAAGAAGGTGCGGCACAATCGGATAATGGTGATGCGGATTATAAAAAATTAAGAGAATCGCTTGGCACGCTTTCTCCGGATTTACGTAAATATGTATGTGAGTTTATACCGTCGCTTTTGACCATTTTTGACGTAAAAAAATTAAGGCGTGAGAAGATTATTTGTTTAGGTTCTGTTGAGTTTTTAAAGATATGATTTTTTGAGGTATGATAGCACCGAAAGTTTTAGACTGAACATCTTCAAAAAATCGGCACTATCATGAAAAAAGAGTATATCAACGAAGTGGCTTGGAGCAAAATTTTAATT
>DASZBJ010000004.1 GCA_035944115.1 Candidatus Babeliales bacterium | reverse complement strand
TCACGGTAAAAAGCGTATTTTTATACGTTGCCGGATCTGGAGTATTTGGATCAGAGATGAAAGGTGTAGAACCATCAACAGGATTTGGACCACCTGCCCAACCAGGGAAATTGATCGTTTGATCGACTTGGATATGATCTTTTATGAATTTATAGCCTGCGTTATAACCGCCAGTTACATACATATCATCAGTACTTGGGAAGTTAGTATTTGGCCGAATTATAGAAAAGGTAGTATCTCCTATTTGATCACCATTTTGGGCAGTTGTTGCACTACCAAAAAGATATAATTTATACCAACCAAGCGGCTCACTATTAAGAGTAAGATCTTTACCATCTACTACAGGTCCACTATCGACAATCGCGCCATCATAATTTCTCACTTCATAGGTTTTAGCATAACCTCCTGGTGCATATTGTGCAGAATTAAGATAAAAGAACAATGGCTCTCCAGGATAAAAGACACTGCCAGGTCGAGTCGAATCGATAGTAACCACTCCTGTTGGTGCACTAGATTGAAATGAAGGACCACCGAGCGTCCATCCAACTCGAGTTGGCTCTGGATGAGTGTTTGCTTGAAAATTGGCAAGAGCATTTGCAGAAATATAATACATTGGAGTTGATTCCCCACCAATATTGGTAGCACTGACCCGATACATATATTTTACTCCAGGAGTTGCGGTTGTATCGGTATATGAAGTGTCATTAGCATTTGCAGTACCGATAGAACTAAATGTTGCACCTTCATTTGTTGAACGATACACATTAAAACCAGATTGATTATTGGCAGTATTTGTCCATGATACGGTAACCTGACCTATAGTATTTGAAACAGCCCCTAGATTTGTTGGGCCACTAGGTATACCAGGTAATTGTACGGATGATCCACCGCCTCCGCCGCCACCTGAATACCCACCACCGATATATATTTGAGTAGTAGTAGCTGTTGTTGCAGTACTCGTAGCAAGCAAACAAGATATACCTGTTTGATAATTAAAAAGTGCCGGAGGAGTACATGGTAATGGCAACGAAGAGATTCCAGTGGGAAGTAATGAAGACCCTCCAGACTGATTACAAGAAATATTTTCAATTGTAGTACGGGTCAATTTTCCAACAGCACCGTAGCCTGTGGTAGATGGACTACCTGAAGACACAATCTTATTGTCTTTTTGAAAATTTTGAACTGCGGCTACTGTTGCAGGACCAAAATTGCCTGTACTAGCAGCCTTCAAATATCCTTGATGTATTAAAAATTGCTGGAGTTTAGAAACTAATCCAAGAAGTACTCCACCAGTAGTACTATCTTTATCGTTTGGTCCTAACGAGCGAGAAAGTACCACACATGTTTTTGAATTAGAATTAGAAGATGTATCTGTGGTGTTTGTTGGAAGATTGAGTGGCAACACAGCATTAGAAAAGCAACTTAAATCCTGAATTTTTTCTTCTGTTGCTGCTCCAAGTATTCCATCTGAGACAATTCCATATTTATTTTGAAATTTTTGAACAGCAGCTATAGTTGCAGGACCATAGTGTCCGGTTGGAGTAGTCAGCAGATAGCCATTATAGACAAGAAACCACTGGAGTTTTGATACCAAGCCTCCGGTTGTACTGTCTTTATCATCTGGCGCTAAAGATCTATTAAATGTAGTACAACTTGATAGATTGGTGGCTGCTAGTGCACTATGAGAACTTTGAAAAAATAGTATATTTAAAAAGCATACACAACAAAAGAAAATAATAGCTTTTTTAATATAAGACAAAGCTTGACTCTCCATTTAGTAATAATAGCACACCCTTCTATATTTACTGCCCATATATTTCCACTTCTTGAAGAGAAAGTGCTGGACCACTCGTTTGTCCACCAGCTTGATTTGTCTCCTGTGTCGCCCCTCCTCCCCATGTCACACTATTTACCAACAGACGAATCTTTGACGTTGAAACTGCTGGAAAGGCATGATCAAATAATGACCGACTACTATAATATGTATCAACGGTTGTATTATTTGGAACTGAGTATGTACCAAAAGTCTTAGGATTTTCTTGAACATGTTCAATATTAATCCAAGCACTACTTGTAGCATCATAATATTGAAGATAATAATCGAGCGGAGCACCTTGTTGTTGCCATGGACGTGGAGCATAAACAATGACGTGATTGACATTTGTTGTGGATGCCAAATCAATTTCAACGGTAATTGGAGAAGAACTTATATTATC
>DASZBJ010000003.1 GCA_035944115.1 Candidatus Babeliales bacterium | reverse complement strand
ACGACAGCCTCATCTCTGCCTTCTTGAAATTCTTTGTTGATACGATTTTTGATTTTTCCAATATATGCCTCAAAATCTTTTCTTGTCATATCTGCACTTTTTAATAACGCAACACCTTTATTAATTGCACGCAAACGATTTACTGGGAATTTTCGCATCGCTTTTGCTTGATCACGCAATTTTTCTGCTTCATCAATTACATATCCGCGACGTGCATATACTGCATTAGCTACAGAAGATTTTAACCTCCAAATACGTATGCCATCAGCATAAGCTGCTGTAATAAAATTGCCATCAGTACTAATTGCAATGGCATTGGTGCCCGAATCTTCAGAGTGTTTCAACGTATTTATCAGTCCCTCTCTTCTCCCCTCCCAAATATGCACAGCACCACTATGGGATCCGGTCGCAATAAAATCATTATTTGCAGATATAGCCACTCCGACTACTAAAGGTGCAGTAATCGCATTAACTAACAGTCCAGTACCTGCATCAAAAACACGAACTACTCCTGCTCGATTGTCACCAGTAATAATAAAGCGTCCATCAAAACTACCCGCTACATCAGTAATCCTAGCAACGTCCTGAAACCAGCTGGACCTTATTTTTCCAGTAGCAGCATTAAAAATTCCAATCCAACCACCAACATATGCTCCTACAATAACATCACGCCCATTATTAGTAAGAGCTATATTAAAAAAATCATTTTTAGATACAATCTTCTTAATGGTTTTTGACACTTTAGTGGCCACATTCCAAATAGATATAGCTTTATTAATTACATCGCCAGTAACAACCGTCAGGCCATCTGCGCTGATAGCTAAAGGCTTTTTTATACCGCTATCAACTCTACGTACTAATTTTTCAGTAATTGCATCCCATATATAGATAGTTCCACTCTCAGATGCTCCACAAATAAATTTACTATCGCTACTAATTCCCAAACAAGTGATAGGACGATCCGCTTGAATCATTGTCGATATCACATCCGCATCTTCATCTAAAAACGATGTCCCTTTAAATGCAAACGGTTCCATATGCTTACTCACCGCACTCGGAACCGCGCCTACCAGTTTTGTAACATCTGCTCTAGAATATTCCACAGGACGCCCCCCACGCCGTGCTCGTGCAGCTGCTTCTTCAAGATTAAAGCGCTCAAGCCATTGCGCATCTTGCTCTTTTTCATCTTCTTCTTTAGTTTCTTTAGTTAATTTTTTTGTCCGCGCTGGCTTCTTTTGAGGTTTAAGTGATTCTGCAATTGCTTGTTGCGTATCAGGATCATCGAGTCCAAAATCTGTTACCAAACTTATATCTGGTTCATTTCCTTGTGCCGCTGCCGCTCTTCGTGCCGCCACATCTGCTTCCTCTCGCGTTTGCTGGAATACCTCTAACCTGCGTTGTCTTGTTACTTGCGCTCGCTCACGCTCCTTCAAATCTGCTGCAGTATGCGCTGCATGCAATGCGCAAGGCAAAGCCAAGAACACAAGCGATAACAAAAACCATTTTTTCATATTTTCCCTTTCCCACTAATACATGCCACCCATACCACCAAGATCTAGTGCCGGCGCTATGAGCATTTGTCGTCTGTTTTCTTGTTGTCCCTCTTCAAATTCTTTCTTAATTCGATTCTGGATTTTTCCAAGATATGCCTCAAGATCTTCTCTTGATACATCTGCGCTCTTTAATAATGCAATACCTTTATTAATCGCTTGCAATCGATTTTCTGGAAAATAATCCATAGCTTTTGCTTTGTCTCGTAATCGTTGTGCCTCATCAAGCGCATGCCCGCGGCGCGCATAACGCAAACTTTCCTCTAATGAAGGCTCTATATACCATATATGGATTGCTTCCTTATTTTCTATCTTGAAAGCTCCTATCATTCCATCTTTACTCGTTGCAACAGAAGATAGCTGATCATGATTTATTTTCAACAAAACTTCATCTTGTAATGCTCCTCTTGCAATATCCCAAATATCTACCTTTCCATTTTGAGACGCAGTCATCATATGACTATTATCAGTTAATATAGCCACGGACATTATGCCTGGTGCATCTTGTGCAAAAATCCGCAGCCTTGTTCCAGTGGCAACATCCCACAGAAACGATCCTTGATTTTTAGCTGCTGTTCCTGTCGCAATTAGCTGATTATTACTACTTATTGAGACTGTGCTTATTGCATCTGTATGTCCTATGAGCTTCTTCAATAAAGTTCCCGTGTTAACATCCCAAATGTACGCACAATTTTTATAATCATACCTACCATCAACAAGGAGCTTGCCATCAACACTCATCGCTAAACAGCTTATTCCACCAGGTTTTTTCCAAGTACGAATTAGTTCACCTGTCCGCGAATTCCAAATGCATATAACACCATAACCATCCCCTGTAGCAACAAGAGAACCGTTTCCATTTATTGCCACCGCATCTACTCCTCCAGTAGAATGCTCCAAAGTATGCAACAATTTCCCCTGTCTGACATCCCAGATACAGCAATAGCCAACGGTACTTCTCATTTGATTACTTCCACTTACAATAACTCTGCCATCGTAACTTATCGCGAGCGATTGCATCCAATCGCCCGAATCAGATCCTTTAAAGGTACGCACTAAGCTTCTTGTATCAAGATCCCAAACATGTATCTTAGAATCAGAACAACCTGCAAAAACATATTTCGCATCCGGGCTTAATACTATAGGGGAAGCGATCAATTTTTTATTCTTAATCGTCTGTAGCCGTGCCTCTCGCTTATTCTGTGCCATGAGCGGTCTTATATTGGCACTTGACACTGCAACAGGAACAGAACTAATCAATCTTCTTACATCTGCATCCGAATACTCTACTGGTCTTCCACCACGCCGTGCTCGTGCCACTGCATCTTCGCGTTCCATTTCCTCAAATCTTTCCCGATGTTGCCGACGAGCCTCTTGTTCCTTTTCATCTTCTTCTTTAGTTTCTTCTTGCGGTTTTTTAGTTAATTTTTTTTTCGCGCTGGCTTTTTTTGCGGCCTGAGTGATTCCGTAATTGCTTGCTGCATTTCAGGTTCATCCAGCCCAAAATCAGTAACTAAACTTGTGTCCAAAGGTTCTGTTTTTTCCACCGCTTCTCTTCGTGCTGCTGCATCTTCTCCTGCTCGCGCTTGTTGAAATTCTCCTAATCGCTGCAGCCTTCTTATTTCCTGACGCGCTTCCAAATCCTCTTTAGAGTGCGCTGCATATAAAACATGCGGAACACACGCCGCACTCATCACTGCTACCGATAACAAGATTTTTAATAACTTCATAAAATTTCCCTTTTCTTTTTACTAAAATTTATTTTTTTAAAAGCCACCCATGCCACCAAGATCTGACGCTAAAAGATTTTGCCGTCTAATTTCTTGCAGCCCCTCTTCCAACAACTGATCAACTTTTTGTACTGCAGTATTTGCTAAAGCGCCAAAATTAGGCTGCGACTGATCTGCCTGCCTTACGCGCTTAACTTCATTATCTATCGCCTCTTTTAACTCATCAGGAAAATCTTTCGTCGCATTCGCTCGCTCCTGCACAGATTTAATATGAGCGATTGATAATGGAATACTCTCTTGCATTCCCTTCGCTAACTCTTGATTGGTACGATTTTTAATTTCTCCAAAATACGCCTCTAAATCTTTTCTTGAGACATCCGCACTTTTTAACAGTGCAACTTCTTTATTAATTGCACGCAATCGTTTTTCTGGAAACTCACTTATCGCTTTTGCCTGATGACGTAATTTTTCGGCTTCATCAAGAGCATAGCCTCTGGATGCATATGCTACATTAACTAAAGAAGATTTTAATCTCCAAATATGTATACCAAATTTATATGCTCCCACAATAAAACTACCATCGCCACTAATTGCAATATTATTTAGCCATCCTTGCTGCTGCTCATCAGGACTCTCCAACGCCTGTATACGCTCTCCTGTTATGACATTCCAAATACCTATATAACGATGAGCTGCAGCAACAATAAAACTACCATCTGGAGCAACAGCAATTTCTTCTGTTGCACGAGTACTAATCTCATGAACTACATTTCCAGTGTTGGCATCAAAAATATGTACTTTGCGGCTGTGATTGATACCAACAGCAATTTGCTTACCATCACATCTAACGGCTATACTTTCCACAATCCCAAGACCAACAGGCATGCGTCTTATTTCTCCAGTAGCAACATACCAAATAGGTAGAGCATTACTTGATCTCATAACAACAATAGTACCATCGGCGGTAATAGCTGCACTCATAAGAAGAGGTTCTATCTTCTCAATATCTCTAATCATTTTTGAAGTTTTAGTTTTAGTAACTGCGTCCCAAATAAATATACGATTATTAGCATTGTCGCCAGTAACAATAGCCTTACCATCCCCGCTAAGAGCTAAAGGTTTTTTTATACCACTATCGAATTTATGTATTAATTTTTCAGTAATAGCATCCCATACATACACCGCTCCATTCTCAGATGCTCCACAAATAGATTTACTGTCGATACTTATTCCCAAACAAGTAATTGGATGTTTTGTTTTAATTATTGTCGATATCACTTCTGCATCTTTATCGAGAAATGTGGAGCCTTTTTTTACTATATAGGGTTTCATATGCTCACTCACCGCCATCGGAACCGTACTTATCAGTTTTCTGAGATCTACGTCCGTATGTTCCACTGGGCGACCTCCACGCAGTTCTCGCGCCGCCACATCTTCACGTTCTTGTTCTCTTAACTTGTCTTTATATGTTCTATAGTCGGGATTTCTTGTTTCTCGCTCTTTTTCATCTTCTTCTTTAGTTTCTTTAGTTAATTTTTTTGTCCGCGCTGGCTTTTTTTGAGGGTTGAGTGATTCCGCAATTGCTTGCTGTGTTTCCGGTTCATCAAGTCCAAAATCAGTAACTAAACTTGTGTCCAAAGGTTCTTTTTTCCCCACTGCTTCTCTTCGTGCTGCTGCATCTTCTCCTGCTCGCGCTTGTTGAAATTCTCCTAACTGTTGCAGCCTTCTTATTTCCTGACGCGTTTTCAAATCCTCTGTAGTGTGCGCTGCATACACTGCACAGGGCACACCAAAAAAAGAAATCAATACTATAATATCTAGTTTTCATATTTTTCATCACCACTAAAAATATTTGAGGGTGCTTATGCACCCTCTTATTTACTGCTGTGCTCTATCTTGTGATTTTTTTCGTAAAAATGCTGGAATATCTAAATCATTGCTATCTACAAACTGGTGCAACTCTGCTGCCATTTGTTTTGCCGGTTGCGCTTCAGTATACACCGACATTTCTTTTTGTACGTGCACTTCATCAACATCTATCCCACTTGAACCAAATACTGGTGCAGCATCATGCTCCATGGCCACTGGGTCTTGCACCACCTGCTGAGGCAACACAACCTGTTTTTGATTTACTTGTGGCTGCACTGTATTCTGAACCGCCGCTGGTGCAACATGCGATGCTCCGGTAGACTGCGCACCAACCATCTCCATCTGCACCTTTTCCTGAAATCCTGTTGCTATCACCGTTACTGAAACTTCATCAGTCATCGTTGGATCTATCACTGAGCCTAAAATAATGGTAGCATCTTCATCTGCTCGTTCATAAATAATTGAAGCAGCATCACTGATTTCATGAAGTCCCAAATTCACGCCGCCGGTAATGTTAAGCAACACTCCGCGCGCTCCATCAATACTCATATTTTCAAGGAGCGGAGAAGAGATGGCTTGCAACGCTGCTTCACGTGCTCTATTTTCTCCACGCGCTCTGCCCGTACCCAATACCGCAAGGCCCATATCTTTCATAATCACTCGCACATCAGCAAAATCAACATTGATATGTCCCGGTTTAGTAATAATATCTGAAATACCGGTGACTGATTGGCTGAGCACATCATT
The DNA here is from genome assembly GCA_035944115.1 of Candidatus Babeliales bacterium. Lineage (NCBI taxonomy): Bacteria > Candidatus Babeliae > Candidatus Babeliales > Candidatus Babeliales bacterium. The sequence continues at coordinate 22,947 of DASZBJ010000003.1, read as the reverse complement.
AATCATCGAAAAAGCATCAATCATAGAAACTTTTTTATCAACAATATCAATCAGTTTTTGATTCGGCATTACAATAAGCGTATCAACCTCTTTGCGTAATTTTTCTATTGCTTCGTTTGCCACACGAGCGCGCCGCTTACCTTCAAATGAAAACGGCTTTGTTACTACTGCTATTGATAAAATACCGTGTTCTTTGAGCGCACGTGCCACAACAGAAATACCACCCGATCCTGTTCCACCACCCATACCTGCTGCTAAAAATACGATGTCTGCATCGCCTAATAACTCCATCAACTTATCAATATCTTCTTCTGCTGCACGTTGGCCAAGTTCAGGATTCGCTCCTGCTCCGAGCCCCTTGGTTGATTTAAGACCAATCTGTATTTTGTGTACTGCTTTTGAATTTTCTAATGCTTGCGCGTCCGTATTTGCAACAATAAAATCGATTCCCTTGCTGCCTGAATCAATAATACTATTTACTGTGTTGCTACCCGCACCACCAATACCAATAACTTTAATCCGTGCCGCTTGCGTTTCATGTTCTTCTATTACTAAATCTATCATCCCACTCTCCTTATTACATAGTTCCTTAAAAAAAATCTAAAATCCATCCCTGCATTTTTTCAAAAATTCGTTGCGCAATGGGCGCCTGACTGCCCGATTGTCGCAGCTTACATCTCTTTTTTAATGTATGAATAATCAATCCATATCCCGTTGCATATATAGGGCTGTTCAGTGATTCTGGCAAATCATAATCAAGACGTGGAGATCCAATACGCACAGGCACAGAAAAAATTTGCTGCGCAGATTCTTTCATGCCACGCAACAAGGATCCGCCACCAGTGATAACGAGTCCTGATACTAAAAATGAACTTAACTTATTTTTTACAATTTCTTCATGAATCAACAAAAAGAGTTCATGTGCCCGTGGCTGTAAAATAGAAATGAGCTCATGCAAAAATATAATATCTTTTTGTCCCCCTTGGACTAATTCGATTTCAATCAAATCATCTTTTTTCATTAAATCAATACAGGCCATGCCATACTCTCGCTTAATTCGTTCTGCATCAGTAATTGTTGTCCGTAAACCAACGGCAACATCATTAGTAAAATGATTACCGGCAACCGGAAGCACCATTGTATGGCGTATACTTCCTTGCTGATACAATGCTAAATCAGAAGTGCCACCACCGATATCAAGCACACCAACACCAAGCTCCCGCTCATCGGCACTCAATACCGCATCTGCTGAAGCAAGTTGCTCTAAGATTATGTCACTCACTTTTACTCCTGCACGCTCGCAACAGGTTACAAGATTTTGTACTGAAGCTACCGCACCAAAAATAATATGTGCTTGTACCTCAAGACGAATACCATGCATTCCGAGTGGATCTTGTACTCGTGTTTGTGAATCAATAACAAAATAATGAGGCAACACATGTAAAATCTGCTGCCCTTGCGGAATCGGAATTGCTTGCGCTGATGCAATTGCATTTTCAATATCCGATTGACGCACTTGCCCACGCGTTATCGGCGTAACTCCAGTTGAATTTTTTGATTGAATATGCGCGCCAGAAATCCCTATACATGCAGATTCGATCTCCAAACCCGCCATGATTTCAGCCGCTTTAACTGCCGTCTTAATTGAATGGATAGTACGCGCAATATCAACCACCACCCCTTTGCTCAGCCCATCCGATGGCGCTTTTCCAATACCAATTACTTCAACACGATCTTGGTCAAGTTGCTGAGCAACCACAACACATATCTTGGTAGTACCAACATCAATTGCAACAATAACATTATCAAGAGAAATTTTAGCCATATCACGCCCCCTTTTTTTCACTGTATACGACTATTTGATCGTTAAACCGAACATCTGCCACCCACTGTTTATCACGCACAGCTTTGCGTGCGTCAGATAATTCAAAAACCGTTTTTTTTAGCTGCTCACACTGCAACAAACATGTTTGATCTGGAATGCACTGCGCGCTGCAAATAATAGAAAATTTTGTTTCCTGCTTATCTTGTAAGCGTATACAAAATTCGTCCTGCCATATGACATCGTATGTATTGCATAACGCAGGGGAAAATTTCTGCTTACACTGATGCAATGCTACAGGAATATCAGACCCAGATCCGACTGCACACCTAATAGTTGGTAATTGTGCTATACATGATGGAATAAATAGATCTTTTGATATGCAACCAGATTCGGCCGCAAGTAGATACGTATCATTAACACACAAAACCGGCTCAACTGCATCAATTACAACGCGCATCGCACCGGATGGTAACAATTGAGTCGCCACTCTTTTCACACATGAAAATTGCTGCTTAATAGCAGCAGTTAATTGATAGTTTTGGGCAACAGGAGATGAAACAGTACTCATCGATGATTGTTTTACGTAATCGATAATATTTTGCTTTGCTCGTTCTGCAAATACAGGGGAAAAAGAAAATAGATATGCTTTAACCGCAAAAACATTCGTCTGAGCTATATACAGTGTCCCACCAAGAACAGACAATCCTAGTATCATGTTCATGCCCCACAAACCCTTACCGTTCATCATTGCCCCTTTATATCCCCACAACAATCTTTTCTTGTTGTACCTTTTCTTACACCGCAAAGTCAACAAGTTGAAAAATTAAAAAAACAACATGAAACAATATGGCAATAATAAAAAACAAAAACTGACATAGGTATAAGCAATACTATTGACAATTTGAGCGCCAAAGTACTACTGTTGTTACAAATATAAACTATAAAAAAGCCCAAAGGGGAATAATGAAAGCTATAGGAAGCACTATGAAACGACTCATGATTATTGGTTTATTACTCAACACCTGTTCATCCATGTGGGCCCCGGGATCACCCTATCCATTTGAAGACGGATCTTTTATGAAAGCGCAAATTGAAGAACGCCACAGACAACTTGCTGCCAGCCAGGCGCATCGTGCCTATGCACAGCTCATAGCACAAAAAGCACTGGAATCACAATGGAAAAGTAGCAATTCGCCTTCGGCTGCAGAAGAAAAATCCGATTCTGAAGAATCATATGGAGAACCACTGACAACAGCAATCAGTGAACGGACGCCAAGTAAAATATCTGATGATTCCGTATTTATATTAGATGAAGAGACCGGTGAAGAAGATAGTCCTTCACTGGCAAACATATCTCCCGCCAACCAGTCAGCACCTATACAAAGAGTAGCACAGCCCGTACTCTTTACATTTTCTCCAGAACATAAAAAAAAATCAGACAAGAAGGAACTACAACCGCACACTCAAGAGTTATATAACCAACAGCGAGAACGTGAAAAACTACAAACCATTAGAAGCAAGAAAAAAGAATCGGACAATCAAAGATAGTCGCTCCGCACAAACAATGCATTGCCAAAAAACCAGGATGTTTGATCTGCAGATGTATAGGTATTGCACCCGCTACCACTTTATGGTACCTTTCAATAAAGACCCGACAAACCTAACAATTGAGGGTAGATGATGAATGCAAAACAACGAAAGACGTTAGAGCAGATTTTCAAGAATCCTGTACAATCCAGTGTAAAATGGAGTGACATTGAAAAACTATTTATTGGTTTTGGTGCTGAAATTCTAGAGGGTAATGGGTCACGAGTTCGTATACTATTGTTAGGTGTCAAAGCGGTTTTTCATAGACCGCATCCACAAAAAGAAACAGATAAGGGCGCGCTATTATCAGTACGACAATTTTTAAAAAATGCAGGGATTAAACATGATGAAATATAAAGGATACTTAGGAAACGTACGATTTGATGATGAAGCGAATATTTTCCATGGTGATGTAGTAGGATTAAAAGATGTTATTACATTTCAGGGAACAAGCGTCAAAGAACTTAAACAGGCTTTTAAAGAATCCGTTGATGACTATCTTGAATGGTGCAAAGAGCGAGGCGAAAAACCTGAAAAGACATATTCGGGAAAACTACACCTTCGTCTTGATCCAGAACTTCATGCTAGCCTTGCGCTTGAAGCAAAAAAACAAGGGATCAGTTTAAATGATTTTATTAACAGCAAGCTAAATAATAGATAACCATCATCATAACATCAGTAAAACATAAGAAATTGCTTGGTAATTCACCGACGCACAAACAATGCATTGCCAAAAAACCATGATGTTTGATCTGCAAAATCATGCGCTACTTGCACAAAGCCATATATATAACCTGCAACGTGAAGAGATAGAGAAAGAAAGTAGGCTGCTTACTCAAAAATCAGCAAGCTGGTTTATAGAGAAAAGCCAATGCATATTATTATAGATTGTGCTGTACCCATTCAAACTCTACGCCCTTATCTTTAAAGTTCAGATTGATACCGGCTAAAATAACTTCTTTCTTATCACGCATATATTTTTCGTAATATTTTTTTTGGATGATTTGATCAAGTGCCTCTTGCGCTGAGCTATCATATTTAAATTCAAAAATGAAGATGGTACTGGCTGTTTCCAGTACAAGGTCGGATCTACCACGACTAGAAGCAACTTCTGATTGTGGGCGCATGCCCAGCATATCGAACATGAAGTGAATGAGAGAATGATAATAACTTTCCCGTGGAATATGCAAGTTATAAGGGATACCTGCAAAAAGGATTTTAACTGCGTTGCAAAAAGTTGCAAAATCTTTGTGTAGTAAAGCCCTGCGCATCCGTACCAGTTCCATTTCCAAGGTATCGGGCGTGGTATATGCAAATGCTCGTACAAGATAATCTTTAAAAGATTCGCGCACTTCTTGATTCGGATAATCCAAGGTGAAAATATTATCCGACGAGTCGAAATCAACAATCGTTAAATAGCCGGTTTGTAAAAGAAGGGCAAACAGTGGAATGTCGTGGATATCAATTGTATCAAATCCTTTCATGGACATTTCAATGGGTGCATTTATTTCAAGATGTATCCCTTTTTGGCGTAATAGAGCTATCAGAAAACCAGGAGATCCTGTTTTGAACCAATAATTAGCAAACGCTTTATTATCAAAACAGGTGGTAACGGAAAGGGGGTTATACATAAGAGGCTTTTGCATATCTTGTGAAAAACGGTATCCATCGTACCAATTTTTCAAATCTGTAAGAACCTCTTCTCTTGTTTTACCCACATGTTGCGCAAGACTATCTATTTGAGAAGGATAATTAGCAATTAACTCTTGCTCCGTATATCCAAAAAGCTCTGCTGCTATAGGATCTAAAGAAAGCTCTTTCAAATTGTTCAACCCTGAAAACAGTGACGTTTTAGCAAATTTACTGACACCGGTTATAAAAATAGCACGCCAATGTTCTTCCAGCCCTTTTACTGTTGCATAAAAAGTGGCGAGAATTTTTCTATTTTCTTCAGCGATGGGAATATTAGCAATGTGATCTACAATTGGTTTATCGCATTCATCGATAAGTAGTACCACCGGGCCATGTTGTTTTAAATGTTCAACAAGGTCATCAAACATGTTTTCTGGTGTACTGATTTTTAGGTCTTTCCAATTATTGTTTTGTGCGATTTTTTGCAACGCTAAGCAAAAATTTTGTTTAAACTCTTGTGGTGTTCCATGCCCAATTTTACCAAAATCTAAATGTATAACGGGATGTGTCTGCCAATCATAATTACCGTTTTTACCAATCCAATATTCCTTAAAGAGTTCTTTTTTGCCTGCAAACAGGGATTTGAGTGTGGAGATAAAAAGGGATTTTCCAAAACGACGAGGGCGTGATACAAAGTAAAAATGTTTTCTGTTAGGTGCTGTTATGAGATTATAAATATGATTAGTTTTATCAACATAGATGCGGTTTTCCGTAATAAATTCTTCAAAAATACTGTAATGCAATCCCATGCGCTTCGGCTGATGAGTCATAACAAACTACCTTTGCTTATATAATAATTTTTTACTATCTCTTAAGCCAGTCTATCAATCGCTCATTATTTTTGCTATTGCCCCTTAAGATCATCTAGGTTGCATTAGCTGCATACTCAGCAAAAAAATCGCTGTATCGCTAGCTCCGCACAAACAATGCATTGCCAAAAAACCATGATGTTTGATCCGCAAAATCATGCGCTACTTGCACAAAGCCATGTTCTTCGAGCCAATTTCGTACTTCTTCATATAAAGGTTGATCTTTATAGGCATGCACAAATTGCACCTCAACATATATTGTACGCACGGTGGCAAGAATAGTAGGCGCTGCCTTGAGCACACTCAGTTCATGCCCCTGCAAATCAAGCCATAAAAAATCTATATGATGTATTGCATGCGCACGCGCCCATGCATCAAGCGTGATTGTTGGGACAATGATCGTACGGTTATACACAGCAGGTGACCACTGCAATCGATCTTGCGGTTCATGCAATGATCCTGCAGGGAATGGTTTTCCGGGTGCTGATGGTTTTTCAGAAAGATAAAAAGTGCGCTCACCATTTGCATCACTCAATGCAATATTATGCCGCACCACATTAGAAAGAGAATATGTATTATTTGATAGCAAGGTAAAAATTTCAGGAACTGGCTCAAATGCATGCACTGTCGCCTGCGGCCAAAACTGACTCAGCAATTTAGTATCAGTACCGTTAAATGCACCCGCTTCAACAATAATGGGATTATCGGGAAGATACTGTTTGATAAAAGGAAACAACTTATCTTTTTTAAGCAACACAGAATTCATTATGACAAGATCACCTTACTCAACTGACATAAAATTAAAACACCCAAAATATCCATCAATGTCGCTAAAAATGGTCCTGCTGAAAATGCAGGGTCGATATTAAGCCGTTTGAGTCCAAACGGTATCACTCCTGCAAGCATCACTGAAACTAGTACGGTGCTAAATAATGTCATACTTACCGTAACTGCATGCAACACACTGCCTGATGAAACCATGTATACCCGCAGAAATGAAACAAAACCTAAAATGGTTGCCAGCAGAAATGCCATTAAAAATTCTTTGCGTAAAAAACGATATTTATTTTCGCTATGAATGTCTCCCGCTGCCATACCTTGAATTACTAACGCTGAAGTTTGGTTGCTCGTATTACCACCGGTGCTAATAAGCATGGGGATAAACGAAAGCAAAAAGACACGATGTTCCAAAGAAATTGATGTCTCATAGGCATTTAAAATAAAACGAGTAAATGATTCGGCAAGGAGTAATGGTACTAAAATATAGGTTCGCTCATATAACATTTTCCAAAAAGAGGTCTCAAAGTAGGAGTGCTTCATCGGTGTCAACGCCGCCATTTTCTGCACGTCCTCACTCGCCTCTTCCACAATAACGTCAACTAACGTTTCGCTAGAAATGACCCCAAGAAAATGATTGTTTTCTCCCACAACAGGAATCGACATCAAGCCGTAATGCACCATGCGACGAGCAATATCTTCTCGATCTTCATCAGCTTGCGCAATAAATTCATCTTCTCGCATAAATTCAGACATACGTTTTTGCGGCTGCTGCATTACAAGGTCTTCAAGTAAAATATGACCCACAAGACGATGGTGATTGTCAGTTACGTAAATTTGTTGATGCACTTCTCGACGAGGGCGTAATCGCTGCAAAATCTTAATACTTTTTTCAACAGTAAAATCCTGCATCAAGGTAAGCACATGAATATCCATGATACCCCCAGCAGATTCTGGATGGAATTTTAAAAGCGCGATCACTTCTTGTCGCGCTTTTTGGTGGAGCATGCCTAAATATTTTTTAAGTTCATCATCAGAAAATAGATCAAATAAGTCAGTAAGTTCATCCGCCGTTAATACGTTCAAAGCCTCAACAATCTCCACTTCTTCCATATGCGCTAAGGTTCTCACCTTCATTACATCTGAAAACTCTTCAAAAACCTCAAGCTTAATCGTTTTAGGAAGTTTTATAAAAAGACGCTTGCGACTGTCATTATCAAGGTCGGTTAAGCATTGGGCCAAATCGGCAGGGTGCATTTTAAGCAGCTCTTTCCAGAGCGACTGCCCCAATGGGGATAGATGCCCAACTACTTCTTCTATATGTTCTTTTATCTCGTGAAATATTTTCTTAATATCCATAAAACAGCTCCTGCACGCCAGCACCATATCAGATGCTATGAGGATGTACTATATCTATTAATAGTAGAGCATTACAGCCTTTTGTTCAAGACGACATGCCCGTTTGACTATTAACTACCGGTTTATTACTCTAATAAAGGAATAGTATATCATACTCAAAAAAAACAGATACAAATAGCACAACTGAATGAGGTTATTCACGGTGAATCCATCAGAGCTCATCACTGCAGGGAAAACGGTAGACCTTCAAGTAGAACTGGTTGACTCCCAACCAATCCGCATTGATACCTATCTTGCCAATCAATTTGCCCGTTATTCACGCAGTTTCTTTGCACGACTAGTACATGATGCATACATAACAAAAAATGGAAAAACCATCTCCAAACCGAGTACCTTGGTACAACTGGGGGATAGAATCAGCATAACGGGCCCTGATGCAACAGCCGACAGTCCACAAGAATTGACTGGCCCATTATCAGATATAAAAATTGTATACACACATCCTGAGTTTTTAATTATCAATAAGCCTGCTGGCGTCGTGGTACACAAATCGTCGTCTTATAACCAACTGCCTACCTTAACAGATTGGCTCACTGCTCATTATCAAGAAATAGCCCAAGTTGGATCAGTTGATCGACCTGGCATTGTACATCGTCTTGATAAAGACACTTCAGGACTCATGATTATCGCACGCACCAACTATGCACATGGAATATTCACAACGCTGTTTAAAGAGCGTGCAATTAATAAAACATACTATGCGTTAGTGGAAGGCCATCCAAACGAGCACGGTATTATTGATCTTGCAATCACACGACACCCGGTGCACAGAAAAAAAATGATGGCATCAATAGCGAATGGGACCTATGGCACTATCCGAACGGCAACTACGCAGTATAAAGTACTGCAATACTATACAGATCATACCCTTATACAAGCAAAACCAATAACGGGACGTACTCATCAAATTCGCGTTCATTTTGCTGCTATTAAACATCCATTATTAGGCGATACAACATACGGAAAAAAATCACATTTAATTGCTCATCATGTTCTTCACGCAAAAGAACTCTCTTTTTCTTTTGATGGAACGCAACATACATTCAGCTGTGAACTTCCTCCGGCGTTTGAATCGCTGCTTAATTCTTTATAAATATGCAATTCATGCATCAATACTAGAAAATGCGCAACTACCGCAATTCTTTAAAAAAACTTTCACCAAGTAAAAAAGTTCTTGCTTTTTTCTCAAAGAGCTTTAACATAAATCTCGAGTCAAGAGGAAATTGTAGTAATGAAGCGTTACGAAAAATCATCTTGGTTTTGTCTAATGCTTGACTCTAAATCTTTATCACCAACAGTGATCACCTATTAATTTTTTCCACAAAAAACAGATCTCGTTTTCAGCAGCTCGTACTGCAGAGAAAACTTTTTTATTACTTCTGGATCATGTAAAATAATTGCATTTTCCTGATTTCGTTTTCCGGCAGATTGCGTAAAATTAAAAGACCCAGTCCAAACAAATGAAGACTGCGAGCCAGAAGAACCAAAAATAATAAATTTGTGATGCATAATATTTGATCGCTTATCTTTGTTATGATCTGGATTGTATTCAAAGATGGATACCCCCTCCTTTTGTAATAATCCAATTTTACTATATCGCTCTTTCATTTTCGATGGATCTACAATCAATTCAACGATAACACCGCGATGCTTTGCTGCAATAACTGCACGAGCAAGCGCATCATCAGTAAAAATAAAAATCGCAATCTTCAGACTTTTTTGTTCTTTGTTAATCAAATCAAGCAGCACAGCCTGCACATCATCATCGGGAGAAAAAAATACTTCTGTTGTATGAGCAGCATGAGCAACATGCTGCTTTTCTGCTGCAGCCCCTGATTGTTGACTCTTCTGCACATAATCAGCCGGTTTCATGCCAACAATAAAATGTGTTTTGCCAAATGGCGCCACTGATTTATGCGATTGCAACATATGCGCCTGCATAACACAAGCAAAGAAAAAAAAGAGATACAAAACAGTGCTTTTTTTATACATAATGCCCTTTCTGCCACCGCACTTCGCGCTATGGCGTAACCTTGTTTGCTGCCGCACCCAATTCATATTTATTCTTGAGCAGATCAAGCGTACCAAGCATCAGTACCATCAAACAAGAATTACACATAAAAATCCTCATCTGCAAATGCCTTATACACAACATTCATAAAATTGTAACAATTCGATTCAACAATAAGTACCTTAACAATCAAAAAGAACATCATCATAAAAAGGTGCACTATGAAAATGGTTTCCTCCGGATTACAAAAAATAAAATTATTTTTTATTACTTGTATGTTACTACAATCACCCTTTATTGCAGCTGCAAAATACAAAGGAGAATGGCTTGCTATCCCCGGAACAGATCAAGCCGTTTTTTATGATAAACAACAAAAAGTATATATAAATGGAGATGAAAATGCGGTATTACCTCATGGCCTTTTCTTGTGGAAATCAATGGTCAATGAGCAAGATCCAGAGACAAAAGATCAATACTATACAACGCTTTGCGGCAAACCAGATATTCGACGAACATGGACCCGCGATCCAGAAAAATTAGAATATGTCGACGCTTATAAAAACAGTTACAATCCACAGTATTACCAGTATCAAACTATAGAACTTGAACAGATGCTTCTGCTACAACAGCTTCCTACCACTGCCATTTTAAATCCAACGATTAATTTGCCAACAATGTCACCAACCGCACTACCAATTGCGACTACAGCAACTTCCACAATCTCCACTACACAAACAGCCACTCCATCTGTAGCGCAGCCCTCTGAATTAACCATATCTAATCCTGTTATCTGTCTTGATCGAAACAAACTGTTTGAAAACATCATGGGGATGAACGAAAACCGCTTTAAAGAACAATTCAAACGATTTGAACCTCAAGTAATCATCAGACCTCCAAGCAACCCCGATAGCTATAAACCTAGTGTTAGCGGCGTACAGCAATTTTTTTATGGTGGAGAATCAGAAAGTTTTTTTAAAGCAAATCCGCGCGCTCGATCAGTTATTCAAGGAGAGCTCATACCATTTATTTCTCTCTGGTACCTACGAAAGAAAATCGCAACTCGATTAACCACAACAGAAAATCCAATTGCAACCGGCACATTAGAACTAATTGCACCGCCTGAAGAAACTGATATCAGAAGATTACATGAACTATTTCCCGGCGCATTTTTTATGGTCTCTACTAACTTTAATACACTTACCATACGCATGACCGATTTTGCTCATAATCTTAATGAAATGAATCTAAGACCAATGCAAGGAGAAGAGGCGGCGCTTGCCACCATGGGAGCCACTATTTACCGCCGTTATTGCGTACGCAGAATAAACTTACTTGCACCTTTATATCCCATTTTTACGATGCAAGGATTTACTGCCCTCGAACAAGATCAAGGAGTACGCCCTCTTATAATCGGAAAAAAAGATCAAAAAAAGCCACTAACTAAAAAAGATATGCAAGGCTTTACCGTTGCATTACATAAAAATATTGTCGTCACCAGCGGCGCTAGCGCTGACCTTAGCGCTCCTGATCGCAAACTCATTCCAAGCACTGAAATAATACCTGCATGCAACAAACAAATGCCAACCCAAGGCCCAGGAACTATTACTGTTTCTCATATATTTACATCACCATTCGACCTCAGCTCTATAAGCAAAGAAAATCTTGAAGACACAGAAAAAATCAGCTCGCAATACAGTGAACAAGTCGAAATAGCTCAAGCTGTTTTAGATGCGGCGTACGAACTTACTATTTTGACAGCAATGGATCATGGCGCTAAACAGCTGATACTTCCGATGCTCGGCACGCGATTATTCAAAAATAACCCAGAATGGATTATTAACTCGCTTACAAGACTTATTCCATTAATTGCACTATCTAATATTGATATAAAGATCGTCTTGCGTTTAAAAAATGAATCAATTGAGACTAAAATCAAACAACTCATTACTAAAATAGGACAATATAAAACAACCGGAAAACCACTCAATGACATAAAGATCCTATTAAACCCTACCTCGTGAAAATCATACATTAATTCTTGGCGGATCTATCATAAAAAGCACCCCCTGTGGGGTGCTTTTTGCCTCTAAATCAGCATAACACGCGAATCAATCGATATAAAAATCATATAAATTATATCAACTGAGGTTAGCTATATGGTATTATAAAGATGTATAAGAATGGATACAGAAAATCTATGGGGGTTATTATGAATCAATTATTAGTATCTTCACGTATAAAAAAACTGATCTTAACTGGATTGTTATGTTTAATAACTCAATCCATATATAATGCAATGCTTCCTGAAGACTATATTGGCTACGAACCGGCAGCTCTTGAGCCAAAAGAGCAAGGGCTAAAGGAGCTTACCCCAGAACAGCTCGAGCAAATGCCTGAGGAAGAACAAATTGCATATATTACGAAACTATCAGAACAAGAAGAACAAAAACGCCAGGAACGGCAGCAAGCAGCAGATGATCAAGAGCTTCAAGAGGCAATAGAAGCATCGCAAAAAGAACAAAGAGGCGAAGACAAAGCGCTTGCGGAGGCTATGAGTTTATCTGCAATCGAACAGCGCCGAGCTGAATTAAGAGCACGCAGGGAACAAAAGCGGGCTGATGCGGCACAAGCAGGAGAAGAAGATATAAAGGAAGCTGATTATGTGTGTCTTGATAGAAACCAACTCTTTGAAAATATCATGGGAATGAGTGAACCAGACTTTAAAAATCTATTTACAAAGTATGAGCCAGAGCACAAAGGAAAATCTATACCCGGAGACGTAGCAAACCACAAACCGAATCTAAAAGCAGTAAATCGCTGGTTTATTAATAAAAAAAATCTCAATACACATCCACGATCATATGCAGTGCTACAGGGAGAGCTATTCCCCCATATAACACTTAAGGAGCTCCGCACAAGTATATATGGTCAATACAAAAACTGTCCTATGGGAACAGGAACCTTAAGTATCATTACGCCACCCGATGAAACTGATATCCGCAGAATGCATGAAATATATCCAAATGCATTTTTTATGATCGCCTCAAACTTTAATGCATTAGAAGGGGGCATGGGACAATTTAACAGAAATCTTAATGGCATGAATCATGCGCCAGTACAAGGAGAGGAAGCAGCACTCGCAACTATGGGAGCAGCTATTTACCGACGCTACCTTGTTCCACGAATTAACCAGCTGCAAGATCTTGGAGGTATCTTTGACCTTCAAGGAATGAAGCCTGAGGAAGAGGATGGGGGAGCGCGACCATTCATTACATCAAAAATAGATGCTAAGAAAGCAATTACCCGCAAAGATATGGAAGGATTCGCGGTAACTCTTCATAAAGATATAGTCGTAACCAGTGGTGCGAGTACTGATCCTAATGCTCTTGATCGCCAAATGATTGATCGCTCTGATAAAAGAAGAAAAATTCCTATATGCAACAAACAGATGCCTACGCAAGGTCCAAATGTAGTGACCGTATCGCATATTCTTACTTCTGCTCACGACCTCAGCGGACTTCCCCGTAAGCAAAATAATCCTGGCGCAGTTGATACAACCAGCAGGGCATATCCCGCACAAGCAGAAATTGCGCGCGCCGTCCTAGATGCTAGTTATGAAGCGACTATTTTAACGGCCATGGAATATTGCGCAGACCAGCTCATCCTTACTTTAATTGGTGCAAGCGCATTTAGAAATGATGCGAAATGGATTGTTGAAACACTAGAAAGGTTAATTCCGTTAATCGTAGCTTCTAATATTGATATAAAAATTGTGCTGTTCGAAAAATACCCAGAATTACAGGCTATGGTGGAAGGTGTTATTGCTAAAATTGAGCAGTATAAAAAAGAAGGTAATCAAGCGGAATCGCTGGATCAGTTGCTTAATATCTAAAAAAACAAAATCTCTAATTAAAAAAGAAGGTACAAGAACGTGCCTTCTTTTTTTGTATTAAAACTTCCACCGCATTTCAACTTCACCACCAACATCACGTCGCTCATCTCGTATCCCACGCACACTCACATCATCTGATAACAAATACTCTACTTCCACACGTGTATCTTCTGACAAGCTAAAATTTTTCTGAATTAATGCATGTAGCCTATCTGTCACTTCAATTTCAAGCGCGCCTCGCAAGCCTCCACGACCCGTTTGATCAGTAAAGCTCGGAACTAAATGAATACTACCAAGGGGTTTTAGCAACCGTTTAAATGAGCCTTCTAAGCTATCTTCCGACTGTTTATGCCCAAAAATAAGATTCGTAATGTTACTCATAATTAATGCAGGCATCACAATGTTTAATGACTCTTCTTGCGAGCCCACCAATAGTAATGCAACAATTTGCTCTTCAGATAATGATGGCGAAGATTCAAGCATAATATGTGGATTACTTACGGATCCAGAAACATACAAGCCAACTTGATGTTTTTTTATTTTATTTTTTGCTTCTATGGTGACAAACGGATCGTATGGCTGACTGGGAGAAAATAGCAAACTACCTTTAGTGATATGCAATGGCTTATAAGGAAATTGCAAAATACCTGAATCTAAATTAACTAAACCAGAAATATGCGGATTACGCACTGTATTGGTTACCAATAACATAACACGCGCATTAGTTTCTAAAAAAGGTGTCTGCACACGAATAGGTGCAACGGTTTCGATTGAAAGCGCACACGCAACATCAGTACTTGATAAACTAAATGCTTTGCTTGGGTACTGTAAAACATCTTTTTGCAGCAACTGAGAAAAAATATTTTCTTTGAGCTGTGATCTATCAATAAGTAATGATCCAAAAACAGTCGGCAAATCATTTTTTATTTTTGTACATAATAGTTGTGCCGATACCATTGCAAAAAGATCTTTATTCACATTAAGCAAGCATTCTCGCAAATGCACTGGCAGATGTGCAAAGGCAACGCCATAGGCGTCATCAAACTGCAATACCCCTCGCTTGCATAATACCGACCCACAATCAAATGAACAATGTACATCGGTAATTTCAATTGCTTTATCTGCAACGTTATACGTAATAGTACCATCAAGCCCATTCATATAATTATAAATTTGTGGCACCCGAATGGCTGCATCAACAAAATGTAATTGTGTTGTTAAAGAACCGTCATACAATGCAGTAAATTGCACCACTCCCTGCGATTGTGTCTTATAGCCAAGCCAATAATCGACCGCGCGATTAATAAAACCAACATTAACAAAACCAGACCATGTAGGTATTTCTGCATTATTAGAATGCGTACAATGCATTTGCTCGATAGTATTACCATCAATGCAAACACCTTCCACAAAATAAGGATACTTTTTCATATCTCCTTTAATTTTATATGCAATATCATTAACGTATCCTGCTATCTGTATATCATCGTTTTCTACCGTAATCGCTCCTGTACAAAGCATCGCATCATCCGATTCTTTATGAGTTGCATGCAGTAAATATAAACCTGATATGTCATCTAACCCATTACATTGAAATGCTATATTTGTTTTTTCTGTGTCGACAGACCAACCACATAACGATTCGGAAAATGTAGGATGTATTATACAGCTACCGGCACCTATTGTATCATCCCACTGCCATGTTCCAGAACAAACAGGCTTAATTGCATCACCAAACAAACTGACTGTACCATGTGATATCTGCATCGTTTTATCAAATGATACTGCAACTGTTTTTCCCAATTTCAATGTATTATAACAACAGTTACGCAGTTCTGCAGTGCCATGCAGTGTATGCATTTGCCCATCATGCACTGTCCCTGATGTTTTCAAAAAAACTGATCCCGTAATAGGATCCGAACGACCGAGTGCACGTAAAAGATATTCCACAGGCAAATCTGCTTGCACCGTTGCCGCACCACCACGGGATGTGACTACAATGTCATCAATCTGCATCATGCACGATTGATCGGCTGTTTTAAATGTACATATTCCACGATCAACATCCCATGTTCCCGAAAAAAAACAATTTTCAGTTTTATCTTTTATGCAATCGCTCACTGAAACAAATTTAAGATACCCATTTCGTTGCCATGTATTATTGACTAAACTAGTTTCTAATCCAAAAATTCCTGAAATGCGATCAAGATAATCTATACCTGCATATACCAATGTACCATCAACTATATATGCCATAGTTTTGCATACATTATTTATATTTTTAGTTTCGCTATGCCATCGCAAAGATGCTTGCAATTGATCTTGTTGCACAATGGTTAACAGTGCTGATTTAAACGTTACCCCTTTAACAAAAACAGGAACTACTCCAGAAGGGGATTTGAAAAATAATGCTATATGATCAAAAATAGGAACCTCCGTACCCTGTTTTTTTGATTGCGCAACGCATTCTTCAATAACTATGTGCATCTGTACCGCCCGGTGCCATAAGAACTGCATCCAAGAAAATGATACCGTTATATGATCTGCAGACCATGCCCATGCATCTTGCTTGTGGTCATCTATGGGATGAACGGTCACTGTTGTAAATGTACAACAAGGTGAAACCAGAGAAAAATCAGTAAGGGTGCCTGAAAAATCTGCTTGATAGGATGTACGAAATAAAGAAACAACATATGATGTTACCAACTGATTTATCCATGCGTCATGTTGTAGCTGATACAACAAAACACCAATACCTAAAACAATCGCAAGTCCTATTTTTTTTATCATCATATATATTATTTTAGGTTAATAACCGCCATTTACCATCATATCGATAACGCCTTAAATAAGAATGTTGCGCTACCGAACAACTCAATGCATACAAAACAGATCGATCACGATCAGTAAAATATATCGCCCCTGGCTGTATAATACCATGTACCGAAAAAGTAATACAATTATCGGTAAAGGAAGCGGGACTAGTCAAATATTGTTGGGGGGCTGATGGGGGGCCTTGAACTCCTGGTACCAAACCAAATCGAACCTGTGATGGCAACTTATATCTACAATTATTGTACTCATACCAATGATGTGCAAGGTTGAATTTCAAAGTTTGTTGCTTATGAGTAGCTTGCGCAAATCGTTGTGCATATAAGCAGGTCGCATAAAAACGATTTAATTCTAAACGCACAAGTTTTTCATTAAAAAATGAGGCGGTCTTAAAACCAATCCCCATCATAATCAGAGTTAATCCAATAACAACCATAAGTTCAATAAGAGTAAAGCCGCGCTGATGAATTTTTTTGAACATTCGTTTCATCAGAACATCCTTACTCTTACCGTTTTTCATCAACAATTACACACTATTTCTATCACTCATTACGCTTCAATTACATCATGTTCAATAGTTGCTACTGACAGCACTTCTTCAATAGTAGTAAGGCCTGCTTTTATTTTTCTAAGGCCGTCTTGAACAAGTAACAACATACCATCCGTGACTGCTTGTTTTCTGACTAACGACGTATCCGCTCGCTCCATTACCAAATGCGCAATCCCATTCGTTATGTCCATTAATTCATAAATTGCTAGTCGCCCACGATATCCCATCTCATTGCACTCTTTGCATCCCTTGGGTTGATAGAATACAATCCCTTTTGCTTCTTGCTCTGTAAGCCCAATACTTTTCAATACATCCACAGAAGGGGTATATTGTTGCTTGCACAGATTACATAATGTTCTGACAAGGCGTTGCGCAACAATTAACACTACTGAAGATGCTATAAGATAGGGTTCAATACCCATATCCAAAAGACGTGTTATCGACGCCGGTGCACTGTTAGTATGCAGAGTACTCAGCACTAAATGTCCAGTGAGCGCTGATTGAATAGCAATTTGTGCTGTTTCTTGGTCTCGCGTTTCTCCAATCATAATGATATCTGGATCTTGCCGCAAAATTGATCGCAGTGCAGCCGCAAAGGTGAGCCCGATTTTGTCATTTACATGCACCTGCCCAATACCCGCCATTTGATATTCAACAGGATCTTCTACCGTAATAATATTCACTTCTGGTGTATTCAGTTCGCCTAATATCGAATATAATGTTGTCGTTTTACCCGATCCTGTTGGACCAGTAACATAAATGATGCCGTTTGGCCGTTTAATTTTTTCTACCAATAATGCGTAATCGCGCTCATGCAATCCCATATCTTTGATATGACCAAACGTACGTGATTTATCAAGCAAACGCATTACAATACGCTCACCAAATGCAACCGGCAACACAGAAACCCGAATGTCGATTGGTTTGCCTGCTAACCGAATGTCAATGCGACCGTCTTGTGGAATACGTTTTTCTGCAATATTTAAATTCGCCATAATTTTAATACGAGATGACAACGCCCCTTGAATTCGTTTTGGTGGCATCATCACTGAATACATGACCCCATCAATTCGATACCGCACCGATAGCTCTTTTTCAAATGGTTCGATATGAATATCTGACGCACCCCGTTTTGCAGCTTGGAAAAGGATATGATTAACCAATTTAATAATTGGCGCCTCTGTCGCCATTGCTAAAATATCTTTTTCACCAATATCTTCAAATTCAACTTCGCCAAGATCTCTATCTTCTTCCTCTAGATCTTCAATCATCTGCTTGGTGCCTTCAATCGGGTAATATTTATTGATCGCATCAATAATTTCTTTGCCCGTAGAAACCGCATATTGCGCACCGCCACTTCCCGCAAGTAATAGAGTGATGTCATCAAGCGGTTGAAATATTTGTGGATTAGCCGTAACCACTACCAATTGACCTTCAATCATAATTGGCATAACCACATTATCTCGTAAAAATTTAAGCGGTATCTTTGCAAGTACCGTTAAGTCAGCCATCTCATCAGTAACTTTAGCAATATACGGAACTGAAGCATATTCTGCATATGCCCTTGCAAGCTGCTCAGCAGTAATAAAACCATTACTCAATAGACATTGCTCAATAGTCTGATTTGTATGGACACTATTTTTACATTCAGTAAGATGCTGCGCTTGCAACGCTCCACTCTCAATCAAAATATCGCTAACACTCTTTTTCATACAACATACTCCAAACAGTAGATCTGATAAGATTAAGAAACTAAACGGCTCGTTACCGCATTAGTATATGACCATAGTATACTGAAACTCAAGTGAAAATAGGTAAAACCCGGCAGATCATATTATTCGAGATTCTTTTCGTTTTTTAATTCTAAAAAAACCAACTTCGTTTATTGTTAAACTAAGACAAAGATCATATATCTTGACGCAATGCACGATTCTATTAGAATAGCTAATGATTGGAGTTGTCAATAAATAACAACTTTAAATTCGATTCAGAATTCAGCATGTAAAAAACGAAACGCACAGTAATGTTAACTATTGCTTAATCAAAGGGTTATATATGAGAAAGATTAAAAATTATTTCTATCTACCAGCTGTCATTGTCATGACGCTCGTCTCTTGCCCCGTATTTGGAATGAACTATATAAAAAATCTATTTCAAAAACAGGTCATGGGCAGCTTTATCCTAGCTGCTGGATGCCATGCTGCACCACAGGTGCCAATGCTCAAAGAACAGATGGAACGCAGGCCGGCATTAGCAACAACTGTTTATTGGCTGAAAATTGCAAGTGCTATAAACGGGCTAAGGGCATATGCTTCTTCTCTTCGTTCAACCGTGGCGCGCTTAAACCCTGATTCAAAACCAATATCTGACTCATCCGATGATGCGCGTTTTCTAAGGCGAGGAAAAGCCGATGATGCTCCCGTTACTCGAATAACCAAATCGCCGGCAGCTGCCGTTGCTGATGAAAGCCCAATTTTATTTTATGAGAAATATAAGCCATTTTATGAATTTACTAACTTATATGACATTCCCGGAGGCATAAAAATCGGCGGATCATTCTGGCCTTCGACAGAACATTATTTTCAAGTACAAAAATTTTATTATAGGCCTGAACTATCGGATAAAATACGAACCTGCAGAACCGCAAAAGAAGCTTTTGACATGGCGCAGAAGCAACCTAAAGAGTTCACGCGAATCGATTGGCATGCAAGATTAGATGAACCTTTTCAAGGCGAACTAGGTACAATTGTAGAATATGGAAAAGACGCGGTCATGCTACGAGCGCTTGTTGAAAAATTCACTCAAATACCAGACCTTAAAAAGCTATTACTCAATACAGGAAATAGAAAGCTCGTTGAAAACTCTGGAAAATATGATAAGTACTGGGGTAATGGCGGAGACGGGCTAGGGAAAAACAAACTGGGCGAAATACTTAAATATGTTCGTTATGTATTACAGAATGATACAATTCAAGACCTAAAAGAACAATTAACTGATCGTAACTATTAAACAACATCATTTTTGAAAATCATAAAATAAGAGATCCCCTGATGCAAGATATCATCCGGGGATCTTCTGTTTGACATCCTTATGACTCTTAAGCCTGCATACCAAAAATCAACTCATAGCGGCTATAAATCATACTTTTACTTTAACCATAGTTACGGTATATTGAAAAAGTATCTCTACAATACATAGTTATACAGCATGTACAGGACATACAACTAATATATTATCAGATAAAAGGATCTTTTATGATGCCAACAGTACGATCGATCTATCGCTATCTCTTTATTTCTCTTGCTATCTTCGGACAGTTTTACACACAAACCGCATATGCTCGACGCAAAAAAGCAGAACCAACAATATCTGCAGTAACAAAAGAATTCACTCATTCTGAACCAGCTGCTGACGCTCCGGAAAGTTCAACGGTCGAAACTCCGCAACAATCGTGGTGGTCATGGATTACTTCTGAACGAAAAACAGTAAAAAATATGAATTACCAAGAACTGAAAGAAGCAAAAAACCGCTCTTTGAAAGACAACAACAAAAGCAATGCAATAAAATATGCAGAACAAATGCTCAAGCTCTGCAATGACTTACATGAACAACGCATCATTATGCTTGAACTTGCTGATCTTTACTTTGATACCGATAGCTTTGAATCAGCAGGAAAACTATATAAAGAATTTCTTACCTACTTTTCCGGAAGCGATAAGGCTGAATATGCTAATTATCAGGCAATACAGTGCTCTTTTTTCAAAAAATGCTCCAGCAACCGAGATCAATCAAAAACACATGAGACTATTGAACTTGCTGAGACATTTCTAAAACGTTCCGATCTATTTACCACCTATCGCGACCAAGTACAGACAATGTTAAACCAATGCCGCGAGCAGCTTTTAGAAAGCGAACTCAATATTGCCAATTTTTATACCACTCGCGGTCAATATGCATCAGCGACAAAACGTATTGAAAATATCCGTAAAGATTTTTTGCCTACACTGGCTCATTGCGAACATAAAATCCTTACAACCGAATGTGTATTAGCGCAACAAACAAATAACGTTGAACTGCTCACCATTAAACAAGCGGAACTCACCAAACTCGTTCCTCCTACAATGAGCACTATTACGGTAGCTCAAGCGAACGAATCCACTGACAAACCATTCAGCAACCGATTTTAAACAATGCGCACACAAACAGAACTTGGAAGACAAGGAGAAGAGCAAACCGCTCAATACCTACAGAAAAATGGTTATACTATTTTAGCACGTAACTATTTACAACGAACCGGTGAAATTGATGTAATAGCTTGCAGCGATACAATGTTACTATTCGTTGAAGTAAAATTACGTACTGCATCACATTTTGATATGGCTGAGGTAATTACGCGATCAAAACAAAAAAAAATAATCACCACAGCAAAAATCTATCTTGCGCAGCATGATCATGATGAAAAAACATGTCGATTTGATGTTGCATTAATTAATACCGCCACACGGACATTTCATTATTTGAAAGATGCATTTAGAGATGAATAAAAGAACGCAATGTATACAGATTATAAAAAAAATGTTGCCACGCATCGTTACCGGTATGACACTTGGCTCCATTCTGACTTTGGGATTTATATATCCCCTCTTGTTTTCATTCTTACTGCTCGCAATACTCACCCACATTCTTATCGTAGAATGGAAAAATCTTCTTAATTGGCGAAGCTATACATTTTGGCTATTAATGCCCATCTATCCCATATTACCATTCGTGCTCCTTATCCTGCTTAATCATGAGCCTGTCTACCGCCATCTCATTTTATATCAGTTCGTGATTGTTTCAGGCCTTGATACCGGGGGATATCTTATTGGAAGCACAATCGGCACACACAAAATTGCTCCTCGCATCAGTCCCGGCAAAACATGGGAAGGATTTTTTGGTGGATGCAGCATTG
The DNA here is from genome assembly GCA_035944115.1 of Candidatus Babeliales bacterium. Lineage (NCBI taxonomy): Bacteria > Candidatus Babeliae > Candidatus Babeliales > Candidatus Babeliales bacterium. The sequence goes on along the minus strand of DASZBJ010000003.1, from coordinate 602 downwards.
CACTTATCTGTTTTTATTTATTAATGATCCAGCAGGAATCAACTGCACCGTGGTGGGTCATCACTCTGATTACCTTGGTTATATGCATCTTCTCGTTACTTGGTGATCTTTTTGAATCAATCTTAAAACGCCGCGCCAATGTTAAAGACTCTGGCACAATCCTACCGGGACATGGCGGTTTTTTAGATCGCTTTGATGGAATGTTATTTGTAGCTTTATTTGTCTTTTGCTTTAAAAAGCAATTGCTGGTGTGGTTGCAGTAGTTATATTGTCGCGCCTTTTCGGCGCACAATTATCTGGATGGCGACGTTCGCGGAGCTCTCTCACCATGACGGTTAGAGAACGCCAATAGTGCTAATAATATTTATCTGTGCTTCATAGTTTTACTTTTCAAATAAGTTCCTTCACTACCATTGCCAGCTGCTCTAGAACATAAGGCATTGCCTACCGTCATTGTGAGCGAAGCGTAGCCCTACTACGCAACCTTCGGTTAGCTATGAAGGGCCATGATAGGAGCCATTCGAAGCTAAACTGCGTATCAAACTTCGTAAGGCGGAGTATGGCAATCCAGAATTCGTGCGCTCAATCTGAGCGCGACATAA
>DASZBJ010000002.1 GCA_035944115.1 Candidatus Babeliales bacterium | reverse complement strand
CACTACCGATCAAAAATTTTATTCTGCTTCACAAAGAACATGGGTACAGGCATATCAACTCACCATCGGAGAGTTCCTGCTCGCAGAAGATAATAATCGAGTATGGCTCAGCGACATTGAGTTGGTACAAGAACCGATGCGCATGTATGCAATTACCGTAAAACATAACAATACGTTTGTGGTAGGAAGGCATAAAGTTCTTGCGCATAATATGGCTATTGCTTGTGATAGCATGGCATTAATTTGCAGTGCCGCTGCAGGTGCGGCCGGCCTTATTCTAGAAGTCGCCGAAGGTGCGCTGATTTTGTCAGCTCCTATTTCTGGTCCAGCAGGTGTAGTTGCGGCAGCTGGTATAGGATATATCGCAGGAAGTCTTATAGCTGATGCTATTCATGATGGTAAACAACGTGCTGATTATCAAACAAACTACCGTCCTGAACAAATAGACAAATCAATTGCAAGCATGAAACAGGAAGTTGCAGCGCAAACGCAGCATAAGCAGCAAGCTGCTCATGATACAACAGCTTTACACTGCACTGCACCAACAATCAATGGGCATGAGGGTGAAAAAATAGAATATGGATGTGGTTATGGCCAAAATATGCCTAAAGAGATACCAATACCTGGGCCGTGTGTTACCACTGGTATTGGTGATAGCCTTGAAGAACATCCAGATAAAAAGTTTGATCCTTCTCCAAAAGCAGATGATTTGCTTAAAGGATGGGGGTGTGGGACAGGCGCAGGAGAAGTGGTTATTGAAGCAAGGCCATGTGGCTTTGCTTCTCGAGGCTGGGCAGGCATATTAAAGGATATTCTTAAAGGGTTGCCGAAAGTTGATGATAAATCTCAAGAGCCATGTGAAGAGTGCATAGAATCAGAAGAAGATGCAGATAAACCTGTAGAAGATAGTGAATCTGGCGATGAACTATTGCCTGAAACAGAAGATCAAAGTGAGGCAGAATCTCAAGCCGTTGTTAGTGATGAATTAATTATTACCGATGAATCAAAGCTGACTGTAGATAGTGAAAATGTGGTCACTACTATTGATCTTGCTGCAATAGACCATGCAGAATCTCAACAATCATTTGCTCTTGATAAAGAACAGATGAGAACGTTATCTGAAGCAGATGCAGAGTTAAAGATTATTTTGGATAAAATAAGACAACATTGGAAGCAGAAACAGAAAAATGTGTGTAAAAAACATGGTAAACGTTCCGCTGGTGGAAAGCATGCATACAAGCCAAAAGAATTAGAAGAAGTTATTTTATCACCAGAAGAAATTGAAAAATTAGTAAAAGTTTTTGATGGAACATTATCAGTTCCTATTGAAATTGGTGAAGGTGTACACATTTGGATAGATTACGAACATATTTTTAATCCAGTACTGAAAATAGGTTGTAAAGATAATACAATTACACCAGTGGGATTACACCATGATTATTTAGGAGAATTGCAAAAAAGCGGCTTAATCGAAAGTGTCATTATTAAACAAGGTGAACATGGAATATACCAAATTGAATGGTCTTATGTAGGCAGTGATACAAAAGAATCAACAATGTTTCCTGATTATTGGACGCGTGAGCAGGTTATACAAAAAATAGATGAAGCATTACGTGCTGTCATTGAAAAAGAACAAAATACAAGAAACGTTGGGCGCTGGGAAATCAAAGGTCAAACAAGTGAAGGAATATCTATTATTGCAATAATAGATATATACAAAACACAATCAGGTCAGAAAGTAGGAAAAATAGTAACTGCATATCCAGAAATCGAGAAAACAGTATGAGAACTTTTCCAGATAAAGAAAATGGTAAATGGGCTATAAGAAAAAATTATATCAAAATGGAGTTGTATGCAGGTTCCTACTCAAATAGAAATCACACGCCGAATGAAAACTTAAATAGATTGAGAGATCTTTTTAATGATCAAGGTTCAGATGCCGAATGGGTCAAAAGAGCTTTGTTTGATTCTAGAGGTCGAGGAAGATCTGGGGAATTTACAAGAATACTTGTAAAAGGAGACAAGGTGGTGTTAGAGCCTACCGATATTTTTTACGATAATCCTGAAGAGTACATTATAGAAATGGAGTGCAATGTATTATTACAATTAACAAACAATTGGCAAGCGTTGGTAAGAGCAAAAGCTCCATATATTTTTCTGTATGAAAAAGACAATCAATTATTTGTTAGCGATACGCTACCGGAAGGTATGGAATAAAAGAGTACACGCTCTATGCATCCAGAAATGAGGATTAAATAATGTATATAAAACTGGATAAAATATCAGAAAACGAAAGCATAGTAACATATAAATTTTGCATAGATGTTTGGGAATATGACAAAATTGAATACAGTAATGATGATGAGCCTGTTATAAAGGAAAAAATTGGAATTGGTCGTTTTAATAAACAAACTGATGACTTGGTAATTGATTGGGATAGAACAGATAAGTACTATTTAGATAAACCTCGAGAACTATTTTATATAAAATGGCATATCATGAAACGTAAAAATTTGCCTGTTTTTCCTGAGAAGATTCATATAGCGACTGGGTGATAGGAGGAGTAGAAATGTATATAATAATGAGTAAAAAAAAAGAAGATCTTCAATTTGTTTGGTATCACTTCTCCGTAGATGGCCTTGCCAGAGAAGAATATATAGATAGTGCGGGAATGAAAAAATCTCGATCTGTTGAAAAACAAGGAGCGTGTCGTTTTAATAAAGAAACAAAAGACCTAACCCTTGATTGGGATAGAACAGATACATATTTTTTAGATGGAAGCCGAGCATTATTCCATATACTAGCAGAACTCCTGAAAGGCAAAAGATTGAATCATTATGCTGAAGAGATCCATAGAATATCATGTTAGATAAAGCGACAGAAAAAGCCTGGGAGTATGAGAAGCCAACAATAATAAAAAAAGATGATAACTCGTCACACCATCAAAGAAAAGTCGGTCATCGCAAAAAAATGCAATGACCGACTTTTTATTTCTCAACTAAGCTGAAACAACGCGGGATTAATACATTCCGCCCATTCCACCCATGCCGCCGCCCATACCAGTAGGAGCAGCTGCAGCTTTTTTCTCTTCTGGAAGCTCAAAAATACAAGCTTCTGTTGTTAACAATAATCCAGCAATCGATGCTGCATTTTGAATTGCAGAACGAGTTACTTTTGCAGGATCAATGATACCTTCAGCAATCATATCTACAAATGCATGATTTTTTGCATCAAAACCGTATGAACCGGTTTGCTCTTTTACGCGAGCAACGATCACTGATGCTTCTGCGCCAGCGTTTGATGCAATAATACGCATTGGCTCTTCAAGCGCACGACGTACAATTTGCGCACCCATAATCTGTTCACCAGGAAGTGCACCGGGAACCGTCAATGCTTCAACTGCTTTTTGAGCTCGTAATAATGCGACACCACCACCAGCAACGATACCTTCTTCAACTGCTGCGCGTGTTGCTGCTAATGCATCTTCTATGCGATCTTTTTTCTCTTTCATTTCTGTTTCTGTCGCTGCACCAACTTTGATTACTGCAACACCACCAGAAAGTTTTGCAAGTCGTTCTTGCATCTTTTCTTTATCATAATCAGAGCTGCTATTTTCGATCTGCGCTCTAATGTGCATTACGCGACCATTAATAGCCTCTGTTGATCCTTGTCCTTCGATAATAGTACACGTCTCTTTGGTGACAACCACTTTCTTAGCAGTCCCCAAATCAGCCAATGTAATATTTTCAAGCTTAAGACCAATTTCTTCAGATACCAAAGTTCCGCCCGTTAAAACAGCAATATCTTCTAGCATTGCTTTACGACGATCACCAAATCCTGGTGCTTTAACTGCTGCAACTTGCAACGTACCACGAAGTTTATTCACTACCAATGTTGCTAGCGCTTCCCCTTCAACATCTTCAGCAATAATCATCAATGAACGTCCTGATTTAGCAACATCTTCTAAAACAGAAATCATACTCTTCATGCTGCTGATTTTCTTTTCAAAAACCAAAATGCAAGGATGATCAAGTACTGTTTCCATTTTTTCTGTGTTTGTTACAAAGTATGGAGACAAGTAGCCACGATCAAACTGCATACCTTCAACGATCTCTAATTCGTCGTACATGCCTTTTGCTTCTTCAACTGTGATAACTCCATCACGACCAACGCGTTCCATCGCTTCAGCAATCTGATTACCAATTACTGAATCAGAATTTGCTGAAATAGTTGCAACTTGCTCGATCTCTTTGCGATTAGTAACTTGCTTTGCAGCTTTCTTGATCTCTTCAACAACAACCATAACCGCTTTTTCAATACCGCGCTTTAATTCCATTGGATTTGCGCCAGCAGTAACAAACTTATTTCCTTCGCGGAAAATAGCTTGCGCAAGAACTGTTGCCGTTGTTGTACCATCACCAGCGATATCAGCAGTTCTGCTTGCAACTTCACGCACCATTTGTGCGCCCATATTTTCCAATTTATCTTGCAACTCGATCTCTTTTGCAACCGTTACACCATCTTTAGTGATTAACGGAGAACCAAAAGAACGTTCAAATACAACGTTACGTCCTTTAGGCCCAAGAGTAATTTTTACGGTATCAGCAAGCGTATCAATCCCTTTGCGGATTTTTTCACGTGCATCAACACCAAATACTATTTTTTTTGATGACATTGATAACTCCTAAAATTTTCAACTCTATAGATTTATTATGACTGTTTAATAATACCCAAGATGTCATCTTCTTTAATAATCAGATGATCGCGGTCTGCTTCAGTTCCTGAATATTTACCAAAATATACTTTATCGCCAATCGCTACATTCATTGGCACTACTGTTGTTCCATTAAAACGTCCTGGGCCAACTGCAAGAACAACACCTGTTTGCGCTTTCTCTTTTGCTGCATCTGGAATAATAATGCCAAACGCGGTCTTTTCTTCCTGCTCAATTCTTTTGACCAGTACTTTATCCCCTAATGGGCGAAATTGATCAAACATACGTCGACTCCTGTTATTAATTATATAAAATACCGTTATACTATATCATAGGCTTATATGGTATGACCCACCTCCAGCAGGCCACAACTACCTTAGTCTTAGTATAGAAAGAAATCTAAAAAACTCAACCCATTTTTTCTGACAGAGAAAGACTCAGATCCTATAGCTATGGACCCTAGTAAACATCGATAAATAAAGGCATGCCCACACCGTGCCTATTGCAGCTATTTCACCCCTATTTTTTAATAAATTTGCATAAGATTTATCTGGGCATTCACACAAAGCTCCGCTCATAGTAGGCTAACAATCATCCCATTTTATAAAAAGGAGCCCCCTTGAAGTCCATTTTTCCTTCACTTATCTCATCAGACCTGCTTAACCTAGAATCAACAATAACCGCCCTTGACCCGCATTGCGCAGGCTATCATATTGATATTATGGATAACCATTTCGTCCCAAATCTTACCTGGGGAACGCAATTTTTGAATGCCATCGCCCGAAAAACCAGTAAACAAATCTGGGCACATTTGATGGTTGAAAATCCAGAGTCACTGTTAGAGACAATGACGATCCCGACTGGCAGCATCGTGTCGATTCACATTGAAACAAAAAAGGAAATTATTCAGGCCATAAAATCCATAAGAGGGAATAATTGGCGGCCTAGTATCACAATAAATCCAAAAACCGACATAGCTGCATGTTTTCAACTTTTGGATGAACAAGTCGACCATATTTTGATCATGTCGGTAGAACCGGGTCATTCTGGACAAAACTTTCTACCGATTACCCTACAAAAGCTTGAAACGCTCGCCACATACCGCGCACAACACAATCTATCTTTTACTATCGCAATCGATGGTGGCATCAATGAAACAAACATTCAACAACTTGCGCAACATGGTGCCGATGATTTTGCCATCGCATCAGGAATTTTTGCATCTGAAAATCCGATCAATCAATTAACAAAACTCACCAAACTGATTAGTGAGTAAGATGTGTTTAATGTAACTTCGACGTAAGGACCAGATAACTATTATGTCGCGCTCAGACGAGCGCACGAATTCTGGATTGCTACGCTTCGCTCACAATGACGGCAGGTAATACCTTATGTTCTGCCGCGTGTATGGCAGTAGTATGGGATCGTTGTGTAAAGGAGCTTATTTGAAACATAAAACTCTATGAACTATAGATAAATATTATTAGCACTATTGGCGTTCTCCTGCAGTCATGGTGAGAGAGCCTCGGCGAACGTAACCATCCAGAAATAAATCCGTCCAAGAAGGACGCGACTTTATTATAAATATCATTGTGTCGAACGCATATAGTATTAAAAATCTGTTGGCTTAAGACGAGTGTTATGTAAGAGTATTTAGCTCTTATGTCGCGCTCATCTGAGCGCACGAATTCTGGATTGCTACGCTTCGCTCACAATGACAGTAGGTAATGCCTTATGTTCTGCTGTGTATGGCAGTAGTATGGGATAGTTGTGTAAAGGAGCTTTATTTGAAAAGTAAAACTATGAACTATAGATAAATATTATTAGCACTACGGATGCTCTCTCGCAGTCATGGTGAGAGAGCCTTGGCGAACGTCGCCATCCAGAAAATTGTGCGCCCATAGGGCGCGACAAAAGATGTCTTTACTCCGAAAGTATTTACCAGCGTCTTATTATCGAACTCACGTTAATTAAGAACAAGAATCCTACGATCATCGTTGCAAGCCCGTCTTCGCTCACAGCTACGCTGGGCAGACTGTGACGACGATCGAGTATCAACAACTTCCTACAATGCCTATCCGTTGCAACATTTTGCAATACATTAATCCACCCAACTAATTTTCGAATAAGCTCTGAATTCGTTGCCGGATGCAACTATGCCGTATCAATTATTTTTTTTAATAGTGATGCAAAGGCTGGATTTTTAGATGCTTCTTTTCCCGCCAATGCTATCACTGTTGCAGCTCCCAACCATTGTAGAGTATCTTTATGGTCTTTTAATAAATCGCCTGCTTTTGCGACAAATTGCACGCCTTTTTCACCGAACTTCTGTATACCATTGCGTATCACATCTTTTATAGATTTTTGATCTCTTTCTCTCGTTTGTTTATCGGATGATGGTGATGCAAGCGACAACAGCTCGTTAACACTGCTTACACGATCTTGTTCTGTAGCTGCAACTAAGCTCAATGCGTTGCTCACAGAAAGATCTGCTGCTTGTGCTTGTGCATCTTGCATAACCATAACCAACTTGCTACCCGTCTTGTGTGCATCAGCATGTGCATACTCAATACATTGTTTCATTACTGCGCATCCATTGTGCTCAATATTGTGATCCATTGCATGTGTATGACCAACGCAAGACATCGCTGCTTCACGCTGATATTTTTTTTGTTCATCGTCCCATTTCATGTATACAGCACCCGTGGCTCCTACAAACAACATTGATGGCGGCACCTTTCCTATACGCCGCCAACCGTCAGAAAATTTATCCCAAAAATCTGCTGATCTATTTTTTATATCCTGCATATCTGAAGCTGAAACCTCTTTCTCACCAACTTCGACACGCACGATTTTGTCCTGCGGTTTTGCTTCTGTTTTCTGTTGCAATGCATCGCTTACTGTTTCATCGCCGTGGCCTCCAGCGATGAGCACATCATGCAATACGTGCAATGCATTCATCAACTTATTTTTTTCTTCTGACTGCCCTTTATTTTTTTGCTTCTGATAGAAATCTGGATCTAAAAACACCGGTGGCCTCGAGCTGGCAGCCTTTGATTTTGCAGTTCCCTGCAAGACATCTTGCTTTTTACCCTGCTCGTCCGGCTTTTGCAATACGCTTGGAGATAATGCGGGGGATTGCACCTCTTTGATTCCGCCAGTATCTGCACGACTTGTCACTTCATGCTTACCCTTAGGATGCATCATATTGCTTGACGTCAGACGCTCATGCGCGTGCAAGCCTTTCCTCTGGAATCCCTCAACTGATCTTGGCGTATGAACCGCCAGAGGCGCATGAGCTTGTGCGTGCACAACACCGCTATCAACACTTGTTGGTTGCACACCCTGACTCAACGGTGCATTCTGACCGATTACCTGGTGCGATAATCCTTGCCGCTCTGTTTGCTGAGGTGAAGCCGCATGGCTCCCTGCTCTCTGATTCACTCCACTTTTTCGTTGTGTATCATCTTGAGATCTGTGCGCTATTCCATGCGCTACACTCGTTGTTTGACTGCTTGCCGGTGACGGCGGCACTGTTGCAAACCTTTTTTGATCCTGCGTAGCGGTTATAACTTCACCGGACCACACAACTGGTCGCACGGCAGGAATCTTCTTACTTGAACCACTTTGATTATTTTGTTCATGTACTGCTTCTACACCGTCCTGCGTTATACTGTGCTCTATGTCTGCTGGATCTACATCTTCCATTTGATGCACAACGACTACTACAGCAAATAATAGTGCAACTACCACACTGATGATTTTTGCGTTCATTACCATCCCTATCCTCATTACATACCACTATCTCCTATCACGTATTTTTTACACACTCATTAGAGACTAAGCATGCAAAAAACAAAAGAGCCTACTGTAATAATACAGCAGACTCTTTCTCTATAACTTAGTTATGCTAAAAAATTATTTCAAGACAACGCTTACGCCAAAGATGGAACCGCACCCATACCAATGTAATTTTTAATGGTAGATGTAGCGCCGCGTGCCTTCTCTGAACTCATGGCGAGGACTAATGTCACAAAAAATCCTGCCCATGCCAGATTATGCTTATTCGCTTGTAACACGTTGGCCATTTTTGTACCGCCATTTGTATATACACATGACGCACCATTCTTCATCGTATTTTTCAAAGATCGTGAAAGCTTAACCAAATTGTTCTTACCAGACGCTAATGCAATCGACAAACGTTCGCTCGCAACATATAAACCTTGCTTGCTTTTTTGTACTGCAATGCCCGCTATGTTACGCGCGGACTGACCCGCTTGTACTGCATATCCACCGCCAACCTGTTGCGCATCCTTCATAATCACCACTAACTTGCTGCCCGCTGTACATGCATTCATATATGCACCAGCAACATATTGTTTCATCTTTTGATGAGCACTTTCCGCTGCTTGCTTGCCCGATTTATGCGCATGAACAACATATGGCATTACTGAATCGCGAACATATTTTCCTTGTTCAGAATCCCATTTTGCATAAATAGCTCCAGCGGTACCTACAAACAAAACGACTGGTGCTGCTTTTAATGTGCGCTGCCACGCGTTACCCAAAGCATCTCTCAACCAACGTTGCGACTTATGCTCAATCCATGCATCTGCAAACTGCTGTAACGCTTGAATCTGTGCTTGCTGCTCTTGCTTTTGCTCTTCTGCAAATATTTGTTCTTCTGCAAATAATTGATCTAACTGGCTGATCTCACTATCGACTACGCCTTGTAATTCTGCCGCAATAGCATTCGGAGACTGCAGATCTTCTTGCTCTTGTATCAGTCCTGCTCGTAATGCTCGATCTTCATCAGATTCGTTAGACCGCACTGCATCTTGTTCTCGAAGCGCCTGTTTTACAATGCGGTGCTCTTGCTGCTTAACAAGATCTGCAATGTCCGCATCCCGCGCTGCCGCCTGCTTTCGTCTTTTAATCTCATCCTTAGCTTTGATTGATGCTGAAATCCCTTCAGTATTTACCTTAGCTTCGCGTTCTATGACCTCTCTTAAATCCTTCTCGTCTTGCGCTAATAACGCATCTTGCGCAGCTTCTCTTTTTGCCGCTTCCTGTGCATAGCAAGCATCCCATAATTGCCGCCACTGCCGATCTTCGCGCCAATTATTAAAAGCCTTATATCGCTCCTTAATCCACTTGGTCGCCGGATCACCTTCAGAACCCTCTGGACTGCCCTTCGGCAGGCTATCAACATCTTCAGTTGCATGCAATGCATCACATTGCTTTTTTGTTTCAGCTCTTTGATCATCCAGTTCTTTTGCTCTAGCCGCTCTTTGCTCCATTATGAACCTATTAAAATTCGCTCTCCACTCGTACTGAGATGGCGTTAGTGCCGCTCTATACATCTGATTCGCACGCTCTGACTGCTCATCTTCTATTCGAGCGCTCTCTGCATCTCGTGCTTTTTGTACACGACGCGCGTCATCTCGCTCATTAACAGGTTGCATCAACCATGCATCTGCTAGTTGTTTTTCTGATGCAGTCATCCTGGCATATTGTGCTTGAGAATCTATGATAGCCTGCTCTTCTGATGTTACTCCTTCGTATCTGTCCCAGGTTCTATCAATAACAATAGGCTGTTTAATTTGCTTCAAACTGTCTGCCTCAATCTCACGGAGGTCATATGGTAATGCTTGGGCTGCTTTTTCTGCATTCATACTAGCTTCATTATTTTTTTCATCTAGTAACCATTTTTGGTATTCTGCCTTTGCAATCGCCAATCGCTCTAAATCGATTCGCTTTTTATGAGCATCATAATCCGTACCCTCAACCTTATAACTATCTAACGGTTGGCCTTCATCTGCAAAAGATACACCAAATACAACGCTTTCTGGTTCTTGAGTATTCTTTTGTACATCAGCTTTCTCTGTTTGCTGTCGCGTGTTAACAGTTGCAAAATGCTTAGCCAGCTCTTCATCAATTCTATCTCTCTCATTTTGCGCCGACGTTCCTACGCATTTTGTATCTTCTTCTGACAGCACACGCTCCTGATTGGATTCTCCACCTGTCACTAATGTGCTTGGTTGTTTTACAACCGTCGCTACAACGCCTACGTCCGTTGAAGCTGGTGCTGATAATACAGGAGATGCTTCACCTTGCTGTTGTTGTAAACGGCGTTCCTGTGCAACCTGCTTTTCTCGCGCGAACCAGTCCTCTGTTCTTTTACGCTCCTCTTCTTCTTTACGCCGTTGCCGCTCTCTATACATTTTCAAAGGCGAATAATCACTCAAATTGAAACGCGTTTTCTCAACATTCTGTGCAGGAGTATTTCCAATCTCTTTCTCATCTTTTACAACTGATTGTGGTTCCCCTGTCTTTTCTTGCGAACTGCCAACGACAGGCTGCCTTTTATCAATAACGATTTGCTGTTTATTTTGCTTCAAAAAGTCCGCCTCTAGCTCCTCGGTGCTATACGGGAATGCTTCGGCTGCTTTTTCTGCATTTATACTAGCTTCATTATTTTTTTCATGGAGTAACCATTTTTTATATTCCGCCTGTGCAGCATTCCATCGCTCTTGTCTTTTTTGCAACTTATCGGCGTTAAATTTGTCCTCAGACGGAAATACCACATCCAGCAACTTCGCACCTACTGATCGCTTTGCATCTGCCACTTTTTGCACAGGTTTTTTCTCTGTCAAATCTACACCACCTTGCGTGGGGTTTTCTACCGGTTGCGCTTCTCCTTCATGCCAATTTTTAACAAATGTAGAGAGCAAGTCCGCCGCCTCAGCTTGTTGTTCCGGCGTCATTTTAGCATATTCGTCTACAAGATATCGCTGCTCTGGACTCATTTTCGTATAGTAGTCCCAAGAATCTTGTATTTGATTCGATAACCCTCCTACAAATTCACGTGCACCCGTTGCTGCTTTTCCTGGCTTGGCCGTGTTATCAACATTGGCCATCGCCTGTGCCGGTTGTTCGTTCGCGCTCTGATTATGCTCTGCATCACGTACCGCCTCTGCTGCCGTGACGGCATTGGATTCATTCTCGGTCTTTTTACTGAAATTTTTCAAAGCGCTAGCAAGCCTATTGCCGCTTTCCTTATTAGCTGCCACAACAGGTTGTATATCATTGCCCTGATCCTGTTTCACCTGCGTTGTATTTTCTGCAGGCTGCGATTGAGATACGCTAGTGCTCTTTTTCTTGTTAAGATAATCGTCAAATCTAGCCACTTTCTGCATTGCAGAACCAGCAAGATTTAATAATCCCTCTTGAAGGCTAAAAGAACCCTTATCATCATAATCTGCTTTCAAAGCTGACGGTTTTTTTTGATCTGGACTTTGTGCCGACGGTTTCGTATCAAGAGAGGCTGCTTTGACTTGTTTTGCAGAGTCCTTCCCTTCTTCCTGGCTCACTGGTTTTTGTTCAGCTGCTACAGGAGCTGATATCGATTTAGAACGAAAATATGTAGCATGGCCAGGATCATTGCGCTTAGGAAAAATATAAGATGGAATATTCGCAACACCTGATACAACATCTCCTATATTTTTAAATATTTGAGATCGATCAATGCTATTCGCATTATTTGCTGGATCATGATAATCCGACACTTCGTCCATACCATATGCACCCGATATTGCAACAATCAATACCGCACACACCAATTTTTTTATAATATTATTCATAACCATCGCACCCTCATATCTAATAATTCATATACAATACAATCCACACCCTCTAAACTTCTTATCTTATAATTATGCATATTCATTAAAACCTCAATCCATATGTATCTTTTTTGCTGCATATTCCGCCGCATTACTCAGACCTTGCCCCATCCTGGATTTACTAACAACCTCTTTTGCTTGCTGCACGTACTTGTACAATATGCCACCCACTCTTTGCGTTGTCTCTTTACCAACAGATGCCGCATATATAACATATTCAGCAACCACGTCTGCTTTATTTTTTAATACTACTGTTCCTGATGCACACGCGGCACGAGCACGCTCATTGCCACGCACCATCCAATATGCAACAGTTTCACGCATTTCTTGCACACCATTGCGCATACGATCCATATAATCTACTGAGATCTTACGGGCCTTTTTCACTTGTGGAGTATCCCATTGCACATATAAAGCCCCCCCTCCCGTGGCGCCTACCAATAACGCAGCCGGTAAAGCGTTGGCAAGGAGAACAAATGACTGGGCAGTACGAGTCCGCGTTGTATTCCACAACTGAGTAGTTGAATCCCAAAAATATGCCGTCCATCCAGTTTGGGATTTCTGCTTATTCATATGTATCAGTGTATCAAAATTGGTCCAGAATGTAGTAACCTCTTGCTTATCTAATTCATCTTGCTCAGCAAGCCACTTTTCTAATCCATATCCCCAATCCGCAGCATCCCACGCTTGCTCATTTACTAGCTGTTGATCGCCCTCTGCAGCTGCATCCCATAAGGCACTATCACTAGTCCATTCTGTTTTTGGTTGCTCGAATTTTATACCAGATTTCTCTTGCTCAAGCAACGCCTCATCATGTTTTATCTGCGCCACCAAACGCCATCCATCTGATTCTAAGTCATCAAAAAAACCTTGTTCTGCTTTATCCATCAACACAACGTCCAACGCTTTGTTATAGCGGCCTAATTGTTCTTGTTCTGCTACAGCTTCTGTTGCTCGCGTTTTCTTATAATCTTCAATTAATGTATGTACCTGTCCCACAGCAATCACATCTGCCTGCCCTTGGATTTCTACAGCAGCACTACGTCTAACATTATCTTCATCGCTTACGTATTCCACATTTTCCGAAGGCACATAGATCAGTTCTTTTCTTCGATTCACGAAATCCTGTGCTTGGCCATTTACTATCTCTTGATATTCATCTGCTAACTTACCAACGTTGTACAATGCAGTTTGCTCCTGCTTGTGTGCTCGAATTTGTAAATGAGCAACTATTGCCTCTTTATTTGCTTTAGCGGCTGCCATCCGTTCACTGTCTACCAGATCACTAACTGGCGCAGATTCTTTTAAGATCGTTGGTGATATATCTGATCCTACTCTATAATCTCTTTCTGGAGTCCAATTTTCTGATTCTGTATACTTGCCACTTCCTAGGCAAGCTTCTTGTATTAGTGCCTCTAGCTCTTGCGCTGCTTCTTGGGCTTGCCATGCATCTGCTAATGCTCGTTCACCTTTTGCCTGCTCAAGCATCATTTCATCACGTTGTATGTACGCTACTAAATCAGCTTCATCTTTTGCCAATTTTTCTTGCCCATCTACATCTTCTAGATAAGCATCTGCTAACGCACCAACATTACCTAATAAAGCTTGTTCCTGCCCTTGTGCCCGAACTTCTAAACGGGCTATGATTGCTTGTTTGTTTATTTGCCCAGCTTCCACTCGCGCTTGTTCTACCACGTCACTCACTGGAGAAGAATCTCCTAATATTGTTGGCGATATATCTGGCGCTTCTAGCTTTGGTACTTCTGGAGCAACGATTACTGGTTTTATATACTCAGCACTTCCTAACCGCGCTTCTTGTATTATTGCGTGCTCTGCTTTTCGAGCAGCTACTGCTTGCTCAGCGGCATCACGCCTAACATTATTTTCATCTTCTATACGCTCTAAACGCTCTACTGACAAAGAGGTTAATTCCGCTCTTTGATCGGCTACTTCTCGCGCTTGTGCCTTCGCCTGTTCAATTCGCTTAGCTTGAACACCCGCTAAATATTGTTCACCAACTTTAGTATAGCTTTCTGTTGTTTGCTGCTGAGCAGCTCGAACTATTTCATGGTCAGATAAAGCAATAGCTTGGTCCACTGCACGCTTTGCCTCCTGCACCTGAGTCTGCTGGCGCACTTGCTTATTTGCTTTGGCTGCCTCAGTTTGGGCTTTTTCTACAAGGTCGCTGACTGATGATGCTTCTTGTAATATCGTTGGCGATATATCTGGCGCTTCTAGCTTCGGTGCCTCTGGAGCAACGATTACTGGTTTTATATACTCAGTACTTCCTAGCCGCGCTTGCTGTATAATTGCGTGCTCTGCTTTTCGAGCAGCTACCGCTTGTTCAGCGGCATCACGCCTAACATTATTTTCATCTTCTATACGCTCTACATGCTCTACTGACAAAGAGGTTAATTCCTCTCTTTGATCCGCTACTTCTCGCGCTTGTACCTTTGCCTGCTCAATCCGCTTAGCTTGAACACCCGCTAAATATTGTTCACCAACTTTAGTATAGCTTTCTGTTGTTTGCTGCTGAGCAGCTCGAACTATTTCATGGTCAGACAAAGCAATAACTTGGTCCACTGCACGCTTTGCTTCCTGTGCCTGA
>DASZBJ010000001.1 GCA_035944115.1 Candidatus Babeliales bacterium | reverse complement strand
CCGTTGCTAATTTGCTTGCAAACGATGCACAGCAACCAAAAAGAATCGCGTTGGTCAAAAAACCAACAGGAACTTCAACAACTTGATGCATCTTATCGTGAGCAGGTGTTTTTTTCCACCAATTCACTGCCTTATTGGATTCCTTTGCCCAATTTTTTGCAATTCGCTCGCAGTCTTGCTCATCAAATGTAGTGCTCATTACATCATCAAATGGCACATAGTTATATATCAAATCTGCAAAGTGTACCACAACAAGCCCCAATGCCATCACTACCCGATCGGGATGATACGCGATATGCGCAATATCAGTGCCCGTCTTTTTGATGCCTTTCCAGACTCCACTGCCAAAACCTCCTACTGCCGCAGCACAATACTCCAAAAGAGACACGCCAAAATCAATCAATTTTGATGCACCTACACAATCTCCCATGGCATTAATTTGGCGTGCATCTGCAAATGTTTCTAACGTTGCTGTGCGAGCCATAACATCAAATGGCTTTGCACGATCAACTTGTGGGAGTTGTGCTAAAAATTCTACGCCATCAAGCAATTCACGAAACAGCTCATGCTGTAATGGGTTACCATATAACTCCTGATAATCTGCCGGGTCAAATCCTTGCAGTGATAAACATCTTGCTGCATGCCAAGAAAGAGCATATTGCTGTTTTTTTAATTTTTGAGGATCTTCAATTGTTTCATTATATGCTTGCGCACGTTCGGGATGAGTCTCTTGCCATTCTAACGCTACAGCATCAAGATCTGGTATCTGACTGGTAAAAATCTCTTGCATACATAAATGACGTTGATGAGCATTATAGGCACGCAATTTCTGTGCCTGCTTTTTTGCGTGTTCATATTTTTTATGCAACGCTTCTGCTTGATGAGCAATGCAATGATATGCTTTTGTCTCACATGCATGTGCTTTTTTAAAACAGCGCCCTGCACATGTTTTAAAATGCTTATCAATCTCAATGACATAATCGTTATATAAAGCAAATGTCTGTAAAAACTTTCTAAATTCCTCATTATGATACTCTTTCCAACGATGCATCTGCGCATATTGATGTTGCACTGACTGTTCATGAGTAAAATCCTGGCCATAAGTTTCAACAAGATCGTAATAAAACGCTTTTTCGTATTCTGATTGTCCTACACGTTCTCCAAAACATCGTTCATACAAACCACGTTTTTCAAATGATTGCTTAAAGCCATGTGGCAGCTTTGATTGCATTGCAGAAAAGTCTATATTTTTATTTTCATGCTCAAGTCGCTTAACACGGGCGTAGGAATATCTGCAGACATTATTAAATATCGCAGCGCATTGATGTAACTTATTTTGTATAGATATGTCATACGGTGTCATACGCGCATATTCGCTTGGATGCCTACGGTCAGAAATATCTAAAACCAGTTCGGTATCAACACCAAAAGAATATTGCTGATCATTCAGTTGTGATGTTGGCGGCGAAGTGATTTGTGCAGAAGGAGACTTAGCAGATACTATATTTTGGGATTCTACAGGGGAAGACCTAATGTCAGGAATCTGTAACTGTGTAGTCAGATCCGCAAACATGTGCTCCTTAATTTCATCAAAAGCACAGTGACGAGCTATATCATTATAATATTTTGATACAAAATCCTTATACCCTTGAGAGTTCAGCTGTTCGTGCTTTTTAGCCCAATCGTGAACATCACGCAAACCAGCAGTAACACGCTCAAAAAAAAGAAAATCGCGTAGCGAAAGTAAAGAGGAGTTATCATCATGAGCGGTCGAATCATTAGGATACAACACAAGAATGTGAAAAAATGAAAAAATAAAAAGAACAGTTTGCTTGCCTATTCTCACGACCTCTTCCTTTTTTAAAATTGGTACATATTGGTTACTGTATATCAAGGAAGATCACAAGATCAAGTTCAGCAGACGGGAACTGTTTACTTTGGAGAAACACGTAGTTTTGACACATGTTTTGTTATATCATAGGCTTGGTCCTATGGAATACGAAAAACTTACCCATAAAAAACAAAAACTGGATTCATTACGTCCGCTGCCAAAAGATTTAATAAAAAATCTAACTGCATGGTTTCGGGTTGAGCTTACCTATTCAAGTAATGCGCTTGAAGGTAATACTCTTACGCGTCAAGAGACCGCGTTAGTTATCGAAAAAGGGATAACGATTGGTGGAAAAAGATTAGAGGAGCATTTGGAAGCCACTAATCATGCAAAAGCATTTGACTGGGTTCTACAGTTTGTGCAGGGTAATCCAACATCTATTACTGAAAAAGATATTGTTACTATTCACGATATTGTTTTAAAAGGCATTGACGATGATAATGCAGGGCATTATCGAGCAATAGCGGTACGCATTTCCGGATCAATGACCATCTTGCCAAATTATGCTAAGGTTCCCGATTTAATGGCAGAATATATTGTATGGCTTAATACTGCCGATCTGCATCCCGTAGTGCTTGCGGCTCAAGCGCATTATAAGTTAGTAACGATTCATCCGTTTGTTGATGGTAACGGTCGAACAGCGCGATTATTGATGAACCTTATTTTGATGATGCATGGCTATCCTCCGGCGGTAATATCAGTTGATGACCGCCTTGCTTATTTAAAAGCATTGGAAAAAGCGCAAACTGGCGGTTCGCAAGATGATTATTTACAACTGATTGCGCGTGCTGTTGATCATTCACTTGATATATATTTAGATGCATTGGGTGTTTGAGGAAGATGGTTAATGTGCGTTCAACGTAATAGCTTTGATAACTATTATGTCGCGCTCAGATTGAGCGCACAAATTCTGGATTACTACATTTCGCTTACGCTCCATTCATAATGACAGTAGGCAATGCCTTATGTTCTGTAACAGGTAGCAGTTCTGCTGAAGGGAGGGACATCGTTTTGGTGTGTAGTATGGGGTAGTTGTGTAAAGGATCTAAAACTATCGAGTATGGATAAATATTATTAGCACTATTGGTGTTCTCTAACCGTCATAGTGCCTGTCCGGTGAAGTTTTAACGAAAGACGGAAGAGAGCCGTCATTGGCGAACGTAGCCATCCAGATAATTGTGAGCCGAAAAGGCGGGACAAATTAAAAAAAAGATGGTGACTGTAATGGATCACCATCTTTTAGTGTAATATATTTTTTTAGTAAATTAGGATACAGAGGTTGTCTCGTTTGCAGTGATTTCTTTTTTTATAGATGCCCAAAGTTTTCTTAATAGGTATCCACTTGCACTGAATAATACAGTAGATATAACGAAGTAATGAACAAAGAGATGCATTGTTAATTCTTTAGTTTTAAAAGAGTTTAAGGTTTGTATATATTTCTTTGATACAGTGGTCTGTTGTAGTGGTATGTTTTTTATCAAGTGCTGTTTGATTTTTTCTGGGTAGACTATGGCATAAAGGCCATTATCAGCCGCTTGAAATCCTTTCCAAAGGCATAAACTTCCAAGAATGCCTAATCCACTTTTGTATACAATAGCTCTCCAAGATCGTTGTTTTTCATATTTTTTATGCGGATGAGCATCGGTAGGTTTAGCTGTCATAGTAAAAGATTGAGCTAATAAGCAGATTAGTAATATCTTCTTTGATAATTTATTGGGAAATAACATAATTCCTCAATTTTTTTGATTGGTAATAAATATTATTATAATTCAATGAGGAAAGTTATACAAACGCTTTATTTAACTGTGTTTTTTGCTTGAATTGGACCACTTACGGCTGGATATGTTTAATGTAAGAAGATGGCAGCTGTTTTTGAATACTACCCATTGGCCCGAAGAAATGCTTGATATTAAGAACATACAGAATATTTGGGGATATTCTGATTTCTCTTTTTACAAAGAGATCAGGAAGTATCAGATTAGGCATATTTTTTGATAATGTAATTCCCTTTGGTACGTAAATGTCCTCTGGCCGTGCAAAAATAATTAATGCTTCTCGGTTGAGCTGTTTATTGTTTGGCAAAGGTACCTGTTTCATATCCCAATAATATAATTCCGAAGGCATATCCTGTTTCCGTTCGGCAACATACATAGCGGCTGGGGTTCCTTTGTCGAGTTCCCAATGTTCTATGGTGTTATATGCTTTGATAACCGGGACGATTTTAGAGGTAATGAGAATGGTAATCTTGGGTTCTGGATGCTTGCGGGGGAACACAATTTGGCCGTTGTTATCCGATGCGGTTATATATCCTCTATAGCTGACGAAAATACCGGAATTAATGTGTTTCTGTAAGGTCCCATTGATGGAGTGATGGGCTATTTGCCCTGGTTCTTTTAATTGATTAACGATGCTTGTTGCTGAATTGTCGATGGTTGTGAGGGGGTATGGCTGAAAAAAAAGAGTAATGATTTCATCGCATAAGAGCGTGTGTTGTACTGATAAACATGTTAATATAGTAAGCCACAATGATTTTTTTACGTTCATTATATTCCCTATGGTTACGACCCTTTTATAATAAGGTACCAGAGATGGAGTATAAAGTGCGATAGTTTTGGAGTTTTTTATGAATAATAGGGCGGAATTGGATAAAAACGTGATGAATATATGGGATAAATTTGTTCTTGATGCGGGAGTTTCCGCGGAACAAAAAGGTCAATTTGAGCAATATGTTGCTTTGCTGCGTGAATGGAATGAGCGGATCAATCTTACTGCTATAACAACAGAGGCAGAGATCATTCAGTATCATTTTCAAGATTCTATCGCTGTTTTAAAAGGCTTGCCTTTTAAAACGGGTGGGACAGTATGTGATATTGGTTCAGGCGCAGGATTTCCTGGCTTACCGATCAAGATTATGCGGCCGGATCTATTCGTTATCTTGCTTGAGGTGAATCAAAAGAAGGTGTCCTTTTTAAATATGGTTATAGAAGCCCTGGGTCTTACGGGCATTGAAGTCTGCACCTTTGATTGGCGTACTTTCTTACGGCAAGCAGAATATGAACAGATTGATTATTTTTTTGCACGAGCGTCATTGCAACCAGAAGAATTAATACGATTGTTTAAAGATGGGTGTGCGTATAAAGAGGCGATGCTGGTATATTGGGCCTCAAAACAGTGGAAGCCTGAGGCGCCGGTTTCATCATATATTGACCATGTTGTGCCATATACTGTTGGGGTTAAAGAGCGTCAATTGATTATTTTAAAGAATGTGCAGGTAGGGGTGACCAAATAATTGTTGTTTGGGAAGAATGATTTTTTCTGTTACTATAACGGTACATTATACCCCTGTTATAAGCTATAAAGGAGGCTTTGTTTTATATGAAGAAAGGATTAATGGCAAGTTACCTAGATGGTATCGTTGACTTTACCCATGGGGAGAGTTATGGACGTATTATGCGGTATTTTTTGCCAGAATTTGTTACGGCATTATTGCTGTATTCCTTGCCGATCTGGGTAGATGCCTATTTTATATCGAGGTTACAGTCCACGTCATTGTATAGTACGCTCGGCGCTACCAATAATTTATTACATTTGATTCTTAAGATTGCTGAGGGTGTTTCGGTTGGTACGATTATTCTTGCTGGTCGCCATAACGGTGCCGGAGATTTTAAAGCCGCTGGACGTACAATTCGGGATGCCTTTTGGGTGACCATTCTCTTGGGCGTTTCGTTTTCTAGCATGTTATATTTTGGTGCAC
Organism: Candidatus Babeliales bacterium; assembly: GCA_035944115.1. Lineage (NCBI taxonomy): Bacteria > Candidatus Babeliae > Candidatus Babeliales > Candidatus Babeliales bacterium. Next base: position 19,686 of record DASZBJ010000001.1, on the reverse strand, counting down.
ATTATATTTATTCTTGGTATGTTCCCGCAGAACTTGTCGATACAGGGGCAGCATTTTTGCAGCTGCGAGCCTTCGGCGTTTTTTTTATGTTTGTTTTTTTTGCATTTATAGGATTTTTACGCGGCCTTAAAGATGCGCGTACCCCAATGTGTTTATATGTTGTTGGTTCTATAACTTTTTTATTGTTTGATTATCTGCTTATTTTTGGTAATTATGGCTTTCCAGAAATGGGGTTGTATGGATCGGCTCTTGCTTCTATCATTCAATATGGATTGATGTTGCTCTTGGCGATGGTTATTGTGTTTTGTGGTAAAAAATATAGAAAATATAGTATTGAGCTTTTTTCTGGATTGTCAGATGTCTCTTATTGGAAAGAGTTAATTAAGCTGTCTATTCCGGTAATTATTGATAAAGCGATGATGGCTATTGCTTTAGTTTGGTTATTACGTTTGATAAAATCATTGGGGGCATGTGGCGTTGCCTCTTTTTGTATTATAAAAGATCTTGAGCGTGTGGCTTTGTTACCCGCAGTTGCATTTGCTCAGGTTATTACATTTTTAGTCAGTAACGATTTAGGTGCTAAAAACTGGGATGGCGTTAAAAGCAATATCAAAAAAATACTGTTTTTGGCTACGATAATGGTGTTTACTATTATTATCCTTTTTTCATGCTACACAACATTTATTGTGAAATTTTTTGATACTCGCAGTGAGTTTACGCATGTGGCGGCACAAGTGTTTCCTGTATTAGGGTTTCTTGTGTTTTTTGATGTGTTGCAGATAATTCTTTCTGGTGCATTACGTGGTCTTGCCAATGTTAAGGTCGTAATGTGGGTGCGTTTTCTTGTGCTCAGTTGCTATTTTTTTCCGGTATCTTATGTAATGTCTCAGCTTGCTATTGATGACCCAGCGGTAAAAATTATTTTAATATTTGGCTCGTATTATACAGGTAATGCATTAATGAGTTTTATATATGTTAATCGTTTTCGTGGGAATGATTGGAAAAAATCTTGATTCTTGTAAAGGATGATCGTGGCAAAAATTACAAAAGATGAGTTGCTTAAATTAGCTCGTATTTCTCAATTGGATATTCATGACGATGAAATTGAGCCCCTGTTGGCGCAATTGGATAGTGTTTTGAGTTATGCAGCGCGTGTAAAAGAAGTGCCGTTTGATTATGATGATGCGTGCCACGGTTTAAGCAATGTGTTTCGTCAAGATTCTGTTGTGCAAACCAACCCGGAATCGATCCTAGCCTTGGCTCCTGAGCGAGAAGATAATTTTTTTGTTGTACCGAGAATTTTAGAGAGCAATTCATAACGGTTGTTTGGAAAGGACTAAAAGATGAATAACTTAGCATTTGCACCTATCCGTGAATTGAAATATTTATTAGAAAATAATGAGATTTCACAGCAAGAACTATTACAATTTTTTTTAGACCGTTTTACCCAGTATGATTCTGAGCTTGGCTCTGCATTAGAAGTTTTTGATGCGGCGTCGATTCTTGCACGATCATCTCAAACTGGTTTTCTGGCCGGTATTCCCGGAATATTGAAAGATAATATTGCACAGCAAGGGCGTTCATTAACCTGTGCATCGCAGATATTAAAAGATTTTGTATCGGTATATGATGCAACGGCAACTAAACGGTTGAAAGCACAGGGTGCTTTATTGGTTGGGCGTGCCAATATGGATGAGTTTGCTATGGGAAGCTCAACAGAAACTTCAGCTTTTAAAAAGACAAGCAATCCATGGGATGCAACTCGTGTTGCAGGTGGATCAAGTGGTGGTTCTATCGCTGCGGTTGCAGCTGGTTTAGTGCCATGGGCATTGGGATCAGATACCGGAGGATCAGTTCGTCAGCCCGCCGCCTATTGTGGTATTGTTGGTCTAAAGCCAACATATGGACTGGTGTCTCGGTACGGACTTGTAGCCTATGCTTCATCATTGGATCAGATTGGTATCGCTACTCGTTCTGTGTATGACAATGCGTTGGTATTGTCTGCGATTGCAGGACATGATGTGCATGATTCATCAAGTTTGCCAGTTGATCAAAATGATTACAGTAAAACGTTAGATGGCGCATTGCAATCTGGTTTAAAAATTGGTGTTGTTGAAGACGCATTATACGCTCCTGGCATGGACCCTGAAATTGTTCAAGCAATAGAGCGTGCTATTGAGCAATTTACAAAATTAGGAGCGCAAATACAGCGCGTATCATTGCCAACATTGAAATTTAGTGCTGCAGCATATTTTATTTTGAGTCGTGCAGAAGCGGCATCTAATTTATCCCGTTTTGATGGAGTGCGCTATGGGTTGCGTGACGAGCAAGCGCAAACGCTTGGACAGATGTATAGCGGTTCACGGCGTGCAGGCTTTGGTGCAGAAGTGAAATCCCGTATTATGGTAGGAAACTACGTATTATCGGCAGGACATGCAGCCGATTTCTATGATAATGCAAAACGAGTGCAACAGGTTATTCGTCATGATTTTATGAAAACATTCAAAGATGTTGATTTGCTGATTATGCCGACACATCCACAAGCAGCATTTAAGTTTGGTGCGTTTGATGTGGATAAGTTGCAGATGGATTTGCAGGATTATTTTACCTGTCCTATAAATTTGGCAGGGGTTCCAGCTATTTCATTGCCGTGTGGATTTACCAAACAGAATTTACCGATTGGATTCCAGATTGTTGGGCCGCATTTATCTGAAGAGGCGCTTTATAAAGCGGCATATTCGTATGAAACGAGTACTGCGTGGCATATGCAGCATCCGAAAAATTTTTAGGCTGTTTTTTTTAATATTCTTGTTTTTAGGTAATCATTTCTATTATTTTTACTAAGTCGATAGTGGGTGAAAATAATAGGGGACTCATCTTGATTACGATAAAGCGATCATTTTTGATATATGGGGCTTGCATTGTTATGATGCAAGCTCATTGTTCTTTTTCTGCAGATCTTCGTGTGAAAAAGCCTATGTACGCACCTTTTAATTGTGATAGTAAAATTAAAGACGCCTTTGTGGGTGTATTTAGAAATACGATTGACTTGCATCGTGAACTTTTTAATTGGGATTCTTTTAAAATTGGAGTGGGACTATTTCCGGGTATTGTTTTTGGTCGTATGATAGACGAACGGTTGCAAAATTGCTTTATTAATAGGTCTTGTCATAAAAATATTAATCAAATGGGTAAGTTTTCTCAGCAGTTTGCTAAATGTGGCATTGTTTTTCCCATTTTTGCAGCGGGGTGTTTGTCGATTGGAGCACGCAATCCTGATGTGCGTGAGACGAGCCGAATATTTCTAAATGGTCTTCCGTTTGTATATTGGTTTGCGCATTTGATTAAGGGATGCAAAGTGGGAAAGATTGATCTACGTCCGTGGCGCGAAGAATTTTCTTGTACAAACCGTGCACATGGAGGATTTCCATCGGGACATTTATCGTGGTATGCATATGCAGCAGCATTGTATGGGAAGCGGTTTGGCTGGCGTGCAGCGGTGCCACTTGGAGGCCTTGCGGTGTTTACTGCTGCATCATTTGTAAATTGTAACCGACATTATGCATCACAACTCATTGCAGGTGCTGGAATCGGCATATTGTATGCATTTGCTGCAGATAAGGTTATTGATAAAAAATTGTATGATAATTTCGATTTTAGCTGTTCCTATGATCCATACCGCGGAGCTGCAGTAAAAGTTTCATATACATTCTAACATATGAAATCTGACCACATGTGGTTTTCAAGTTGTCATGTTGGTGCTATACTAATTAATTATTTTATCCTTACAATGTTTCGGAGCGCTCATGCAACAGAAATTGTTACGTAGTTTTTTTGTGATTAATGTGATTGTTATCAGCCAAATGAGTTGTGCTGCTCAGACAATATTGCTGCAAAAATCGGCAGCGGATATTGTAAAGCCAGCAGTGGTGGCAGCGGGTAAGTTAACGAGGGCTATTGCTGCTTTATATGCAGTACATGAAGTTGTTCGGCACGTGTCTAGATTGCAGCGCCAGGGTGATTTAGATGTTTCTGTTATCGAGAAACTACCTGAAGAAGAGCCAAAAGAAGATGAAAGAGGATTATGTGGAATAAAAGTGGGTGATGCGAACAGTTTGGATTTCTTGTCTAAAAATCACTTCTCACCAAGAATCGCTCATACTATTGAGTGCAACCAAAAGCCGCTCAGCGGTCTAGTAGAAGACCTAAAGAAAAATTACCTCTGGGTTGTTAGTCACGGGGGTAAATTGATTTTATTTAGTCATGGACGAGGGGCGGCTGTGATCCAAGGTTTTCTAACAAAAAATTTTGAAACATTTTATCATAGCGTTAAAGCAATAGTGGAAATTGATCCAGTCATTGTTGGGTTGGAAGACGTTCTAACAGATAAAATTAGTCAAATGTCTTATAATGTGCTGCCAGATCAGATAAATAGGTTTTTGGGTCGTGTTGCTTCTATACTCATGTGGTTACGAGGAGTCAAGCAATATGGATTATATGAAGGGCCAACGAAGATTGTAATTGACCGTAATATTCCCGTATTAACCATATGCTCTAAAAAAGATCCTGCTTCTCTTGCAAATGCCCGGATGTTATATCAGCAAAGAAAAGACGCCCGTCAGGACAATGCACATTTGTTGGTCGTGGATAAAGGGACGGGTCAAGAGGGGGCTGTACAGCTGAACGACGGGGAAACGAAAATCCGTAATGTCTTGCATGCATTTTATGATCATTATATAAATAGACTAGATAAGAACAGACAAGCGCTTGTTCACAACGATTATGCGCAGGCGGGGGCGGAAGATTTTGCAAAGACGCGGCCATAATAAATATTGTATATACATTCCAAAGGGGTTGGGTGATTCCAACCCCTTTTTTGTGGCTGGCTGCTAAGGTTATTGATAAGAAATTCTGCAGTGACGTTTTCAAGTGAGTTCTTCTTATGATTCGTATCGCGGTGTTGCAGTAAAAGTTTCATATGCGTTTTAACCGACCTTTTGTTTCTATCAAAATGTCATGCTTATGGTACACTACTGCACTATTGCCGGTATACATATATTTAAGGATTTTTATGCAGTACAACTTGTTAAGTTGCGTTCTGATTGTTAGTTTTGTTTTTTTCGGTCAAACGAGTCCTGCAGCTCAAATGTTATTGCAACAACCGCCGGCTACACAGGTAGCGAAACGGTTGAAACGCGTAGCAGTTCCGCTTTTATTAGCGGGTGGTTATGCCATACACAAATTAGTGCAAACGGCATGCCGCTTGTCAGAAAAACATGCCCCAAAAATCGCCTTGGATCAATCTCATGCAGATAATAAAGAAAAAAATGATAAGCCGTTTGCTACTTTGTTTGCGCATGGGCATGGCGGAGGGATAGATCATATGAATATATATACTGGTGATTATTTACCAACGAGCAAAAATGTGCCATGCCAATTTCTCAACAAACCTGAATATAAGGCGAAAGAATTCTTCAAGTATTCATATCTTGCGCAGGAGGGGGATATTCAGATACTCAAAGCATCGTATGAGGAGTTGCAGAAAGACCATAATATTATATTGTTTGGTGTATCACGCGGTGCTTCGGTGATACGAAATTTTTTAGGAAGGTATCGGGCATCGCAGGTGAAAGCGGCGGTTGAAGAATCACCATTTGCGTCATTGGAAGATGTAACAACGCATATAGTAAGTAAAGAAGCAGATAAAATAGTTCCATTCCCCTTTGTGGTTAAAAAGGTATTGGGTGATATCATTGCATCATGTGCAAAAATTATGTTCAAGGGATACAGCCCATATGGTATTCGGCCGGTTGATGTGGCGGCAAAAGTGGATCCAGAGCTTCCAATATTGGTTGTCTGCTCTAAGGAAGATGATGTGATTCCAGCTTCAAGTTCAATAAAACTTTATGAAAAGATAAAACAGGCGGGACACAAAAAAGCACATTTGTTGGTATTGGATCATGGGCAGCATGCGTATATTACCGCTGGTCGTGATGGATTAAAGTACCGTAATGTATTACATGCATTTTATCAAAAGTATAATCTTCCACATACGGCAGAGTATGCAAAGGCGGGCGAGGCGCATTTTGCCAAAACGCAGCCGTGATAGGTGCATTGATATGAATTGAGAAAGGGGACTGGGTAATGCCGGTCCCTTTCAATATACTCATAATGATACGGCTCATTGGGTTCATAGAAAAGAGGTTTGTCATGTTTTGTATTCAGAGAAAGATTGGGAGTGTTGTATTGATGACGGGACTGCTTTTTGCGCCTTCCGCACACTCATCTCCACGAGCGCTCTTTAGTGGATTACAGTCTCCTTTGGTGGCGCCCGTCGGTAAGCTTATCATGCGAGCGGTTATTATTCCGGTAGGGGTGTATATCTCACGATTAGTGGAATGGCCAGAAGAGGAGTATCCGGTGGTTATGGGGTGGTATGTAATAACTGTTTATGGAATGGGTTCTTATGTGCTTTGGCGAAAAAAAGCGCGTGTTGTGCAGGCAGTAGACAAGATCAAAGATAGGCTTGCGCAGGTGATGTGCAAGACAAAGCGGGTGATGGACCAGACAAACACGAGACTCATTGCCTGGAAAAATCGTGAAAAAAGAGATGAAGCGTGACCGTTGAAACGCGATTGGCCATCTCCCATCTCTTTGCTATAATTACTGTATTAACGATGCAGTAATTAATTCTTATATCTAAAGGTCTTGAAATGAGTTTTTGGCATGAACGTATAAAGATTGGAAACCTTTCGGTTCCGCGATTCATTGGTGGACCGCTGGATGGAATCACCGATTCACCATTCAGAAAGCTGGTTCGTGACTATTCTAAAGATGAGCTTTTATACACAGAAATGCGCCATGTCGGGTGCATCGCCAATGATAAAAGTGGGGTCAAGGCTTTAAAATTTGAACAGCTTGAGCGGCCGCTTAATTATCAGATCGCGGCAGCGGATACCACATTTTTAGATAAAGCATTGGATTTGATTCTTGCGCGTGGGGTTGATGTAATTGATTTAAACGTGGGATGTCCGGCTAAAAATGTGATTAGATCCCGATCAGGGTCAGCTCTGATGGCAGATCCAGAGCGCCTAAAGGTTATTGTGACCGCCATACGAAAAAAGGTATCTATTCCATTTACGGTGAAAATTCGTGCTGGCTTTAAAGAATGTAATGCCGTAGAGATAGCAAAAATGCTTGAGGGCTGTGGAATTGATGCTCTAGCCATTCACCCACGACTGCAAACACAACGATTCGAAGGGCGCCCAGATTATGCGTTGGTTGCAGAGGTTAAAAAAGCGATTTCTATTCCCGTAATTGTTTCTGGTGGAATCGTTAACTTTAAAGTAGCAAAGATGGTGCATGAGCAGACTGGTGTGGATGGTTTTTTGATTGGCCGACCAATTTGGGCTCGCCCATGGAAGTTGCATGAGCTGCAGCAACATGCGCTGGGCAATGAATTTGAAATTGAAAAAATGCAGGTGCTTAAATATGCATTAAAGCATCTTGATGAATTGATTAATTACTATGGACCGCACGGTCTTTATATTTTCAGAAAGCATTTGCCGTTCTACATTCGAGGTCTTTCTGATGCATCGTCTCTTCGTCAGGAGTTGATTTTGTCTGATTGTCCGAATCAAGTGCGGCAAGGGTTGGTGGCGTTTTTTGGAGCGTAAGATAAGGGGTTGTAGTGAAAAAGCAGATATTTTTTGGAGTAATTTTTTGTGCAGTATGTATTCTAGCGACTGCACAATTTTTTTTTCATGAGTCGAAATTTTTTGAAAATAGTGCATCGATGATGTTGCATCCTTTTTTGGTTGCGCATAGCTATGTGACTGCGCCAATCAATCGAGTGCTTATTTATTTTCGATCGATTGATGAGTTGCAACATAAAAATAGAATACTAGAGCAGGAAAAAGACGATGCGCTTGAACAGCTTGTTGTATTACAAGCGCAGGAAAAATTTTTGGTTGATACTGATGAGCTGAGTGCATTTAAAAATCGTTATGACTTTTCATATGCGATGCTATCACAAGTTTTGTTGAAAAACTTTTCAGAGCAGGAGCATTTTTTCTTGATTGAAGGAGGGAGCAATCAGGGTGTCGAAAAAAATATGGTTGCTATATATAAAAATAATTTAATTGGACGTGTAGAGGAAGTCTTTCCCACCTATAGTAAAGTGCTTTTGGTGACAGATCGTTCTTGTAAAGTTTCTGCATACTGTGGACAATCACATGCTCTGGGGATTTATGAAGGAAGCAATCAAAAACAGGTAGGCACAGTAACGCATGTGAGCCATTTATTATCCATACAAGAGGGCGATTTAGTGATATCAAGTGGCGATGGTCTCATTTTCCCGCAAGGGTTTGCGCTCGGCAGGATAACATATTGCCGCGTAAATGGGTTAGTATATGACGTGATTACGCAGCCGTTATGCGATATAACTTCTATTGGTTATTGCTATCTCATGAAAAAGGGAAGTGCATAACATGCGTATTTTGTTTATTAATGCATGGAATAATGTTTGATCGTCTTGTGAATCAGAATCGCCAAAAAGAGCAGCAAGGCCGGATTTAGGAGCTTGTTTTACCCACTCAATTTCACCTTCTATAATCGCTTTCTTTTTGATAATAGCAATTGCATTGTGAGCAGATCCAATTTCATCAATAAGACCAAGTTTTAGTGCTTGGCGTCCAGAAAATAGCTGTCCATCTCCCCATTGGGCTGCGGTTGCAGGGGATAATGCTCTATTATGCGCTACGTCAGCGATAAATTGTTGATGTGAATCGTCTAAAACGTTTTGTAGCATTGCTTTGTCTGCATCGGTGATATTTACCAAAGGATTGGTAGCGTCCTTATATGTTCCCGATTTCATTGGTATATGATGAATCTTAAACTGTTCTCCAAAGTCTTTAAATTGGAGAAAGTATGGCAGCGTTACGCCAATAGAACCGATGATTGAACAACCAGGCGCAATAATATGGTCAGCAGCGGAGGCGATGTAGTAGCCGCCTGAAGCACAAATGTTTTCTACTAGTGCAATCACTGGCTTACGATACTGTTTTTTGAGTTGTTGCAGTTCATTATGAATAATTTGGCCTGAACCGGCAGCGCTTCCCGGACATTCAAATTCAAGTAAAATTGCTTTTATATCATTGTTCGTAAAAAGATCATGTAATTGTTTATTGTAGGGGGCAGAATCATAGATAGCGCTCGAGAATTTGATAATACCAACCTGTGTTTGAGGAGAGACGTATTTGTTGTATTGTTTACGTATGTTACTAAAAAGCGCAGGGGCCACTTGAACGAAAATAAGCAATATAAACAGGTTTTTTACGAAATCGAAGAACTTCATGATTGGCCTTTCGGAATGGATATTTTTGACCTTTATAGGTAACTGTTACCAGCGTATAAAAAAAACTATGAATTATAAAGATTTTTTGTGAGAATCTTTTTGACTTTTACTTTGTTTTCCTCTAAAATCTTGGAATCATATTTAGCAAGGGCGGTTAGCTCAGTTGGTAGAGCATCAGTCTTACAAACTGGGGGTCACAGGTTCGAGCCCTGTACCGCCCACCAGTCATTTCTGAAGGAAATGACCGGCAGGCCATAAAAGGTAGTTTTACTACCTAGTTTTTGAAATTCTTATTCCGCGGTAGCTCAGCTGGTAGAGCACACGACTGTTAATCGTTAGGTCGCAGGTTCGAATCCTGCCCGCGGAGCCATTCAATATGATATATTGTATGGAGCTGTAGCTCAGTTTGGTTAGAGCGTCCGCCTGTCACGCGGAAGGTCGCGAGTTCGAGTCTCGTCAGCTCCGCCAGTCATTTCTGCAAGAAATGCCTGGCAGGCCAGTCAAAGGAATTAGCTAAATAAATTAATTGTCATGCATTTGCCAGAAAATAGGTTTTGGTAGTGCGTGCTTTTTTTACTTTCAAGGATTAAGGTAGTGGAACCTTTACGAGTTACGAATATGAATAGTATTGATACTCAGCATCGCTCATGCACTGGATGTAGCCTGCAGCAAGGTATACGGGAAACCATCGGTGGGGCGTTATCGCATCGACAGTTTTTTTTGAAGCTCGACAAGATTTGCAGTGCCTATTGCAGGATTTGTGATAGTGGCATCTAAGCGACATGTGCAAAGTATCGATGAGTTTAGTCATGAAGAGCGGCAAGATTTTATAGAGTTTGTATACGTTCTTCGAAAACAGATGCGAGAAAAGCTTAATATCCAGATTGTTTACCAGGTGCAAGAGGAAGATGCATCACATTTTCATCTTTGGTTATTTCCACGATATGAATGGATGAATGATCTGGGGCATAAAATTAAATCAGTGAAGCCGATTATGCAATGGGCACAGGTGCATTTAAATACACCTGAAAATATTGATATCGTGAAAAAAGCAGTAGAGGCTTTAAGATCTTAGGTTTGTATAGTTTATACGGGTGTGTTTTTAAAACTTTTTATTCATTCTTTCGTGGCATCTGGGCCTCAAGAAGTTGATTTACAACGATATTTAGTTCTTTTTCAATAACATCAGAATTAGCTAAGCCGCCTTGGTCGTTAAATGCCTTCCATGATTGAGGAATCTTAACTTCTGCAGCAACTGGTATCATTTTTAATCCGCGAGCAACTTGGCGTAATTGCGCAATCATTGATGCTCCACCCGATGAACCTCCTGAATAGCCAACAAAACCCACTGGTTTGTTATTCCATTCTTTGTAAAGACTATCTAATGCGTTTTTTAATGAAGCTGGATAGCCATAATTGTACTCAGGTGAAACAATTATATAACCAGCAGCTTGTTTTACTTTATCTGCCCAGCTTCTAAATGCTGGATTTGTTATTTCTTCCTTACGGTCAGCAGGAGCAACTTCATCTGTATAGAATGGTAAATTATAGTCTGCAATATTAATAATCTTTGTTCTCACTTCCGGTCTCTTATCCATCATTGCTTTGATATTTTTAGCTATTTTTACCCCAGTTTTTGTAGGGCGAGTGCTTGCGACGATTATATACAACATCATTGGGTGCGCCGTAGCTTTACTAGCCAGGCTGGATTGGTCTGCCTTTTGTTTTTGTTCTGGCTCTGCGCAACAGCCAGTCATAGAAGCTAACATAATAAAAATGCTATGAATGGTAATAAATCTTGTTATATGGCTCATGCAGTATTCTCCAAAATTAAAAAACATTCTAAATACATGACGTAAATGGAAGGCAGGTAATCCATTAGTTTGACTATAACACACTCTACCAAAAGATTATAGACCACACCAAGCCCTTCAGTCTCATATGTCCTGAACGAGGACAGGTATTTGCAGTTCCACTTAAAGTGGCTTAAACTTTCATGTGATGGTGTTGTCATCGCTTTTCCTTTAAAAAGTTGGACCGCCAAGCCCAACTACAGTATAACTCGATAACATCATCAAAACTTAAATCTAAAGGTTAAAGCCTTGATAGTAACACCAGTCAAAACTAGTGGTTTACCTGTCCCGCAATTAAATAAGGTTTTTTGTGAAAATATCTAAAAAAAATATATTAATTCTGCTGTTAAGCACTATTCCATACACCATACAACATGCCACCGATCAGAAAGATACAAAAATGAGCGAAGAACAAAAATTAAAAACCGAAAACGTATCGCAAACCCTTGGCGTTTTAATCGATCAATATGCACAGTCTACATTGTCAGATCCTCAAGCATCTCTTACATCAGTGAAGCTCACAGGTCATACTGCTGTAATAGAATCAGTAGCAATTAGCTCTGATAATCAATTTATTGTTACTGGATCTAGCGACACTACCGCACGCATTTGGGATGCTAAAGCTGGAACACTACTTCATACCCTTTCAGGTCATACTAGTGGAATAAACTCAGTAGCAATTAGCTCTGATAATCAGTTCATTCTTACTGGATCTGACGACAAGACCGCACGCGTCTGGGATGCTAAAACTGGAATACTACTCAATACTACCTATGGCCATACTAGTGGAATAACCTCAGTAGCAATTAGCTCTGATAATCAGCATATTGCCACTGGATCTTACGACAAGAGCGTACACATCTGGAACGTTCGTACTAACACACTATTTCATCCCCTTAGAGGTCATGCTGAAAGAATCAACTCAGTAACGATTAGCCCTGACTATCAGTGTCTTGTTACTGGATCTGACGACAAGACCGTATGCATCTGGAACGCTCGTACTGGTGAACTACTTCATACCCTCTTTGGACATACTGATGCAATAAACTCAGTAGCTATTAGCACTGATAGTACATTCATTGTCACTGGAGCTGGAACATGGGACGGCACTGCACGCACCTGGAATGCTCATACTGGTATGCTACTGCATACTCTTTCTGGACATACTCGCAGCATCAACTCAATAGCAATTAGCTCTGATAATCAATTCATTGTTACTGGATCTTTAGATAACACTGCACGCATCTGGAATGCAAATACTGGAAAACTCATCCGTATACTTAAAGGACACACTTATGCAATAAACTCAGTAGCGATTAGCTCTGACAATCAGTTCATTGTTACTGGATCTTCGGATGATACTGCACGCATATGGGACGCTCATACTGGCGCTCTACTGCATACTCTCACTGGACATACTAATGTAATAGAATCAGTAGCAATTAGCCCTGATAATCAATTCATTGTCACTGGATCTAGCGACCGGACCGCACGCATATGGAGAGTACAAAATGAACTCAACCAGGCTCTTGTTGACTCACGTAAAACACCACCATCCACACCCTCTCTGGTCATATGAGTACAATAACCTCGGTAGCCATTAGCCCTGATAACCTATTCATTTAATCAAAGAAGTTTTCAAGGTACGGTTCAATCTTGGTACCATGCTATTCGCGCAGCTCTTTATTTAGGGCCTGATGAGACTTGTTTTGTAGGAATATTGTTTGTCTTGTAGCTGCTTGAAACTATTGAGATGCATTTGGGGCGGCTTCTTATACTGATCAAGGCTGCCTCCTTTCTTCTTTACGATCTCTTTAACTTTAGAGCTCATGTAATCATAACGTAAGTTTGATCTCAGACGTTGTGATACATAGCCAAGATTTAAGCACTTACGGCATAGGAAAATGCTATTCTGGGCGAAGTAAAGAAGCCGCATGCGTTGCTTGCATAGCGGACATCTAAAGAAGTACCTAAAGCCACCAAAGTTACATGTTAACTTGTCGATAGTAATGGAGTAAGAGATCTCTTTGCGTTTGCCATATGTGACTTGTAGATGATCATCTTTGATGGTAGCTCTAATGTTTAGAGGCGTCACAGTAAATCCAGAGGTGGTGTTATTGTTTTGTAGAAGTTTGAATGAATCGATTGAGACCAACGTTGAGCAGAGTGTTCTAGGTATATGTTGCTTCTTTATCTTCCAGTACCATCCCCAGTGTGTCATGCAATTTCCTTTATCGAAATAGATAGGCAAATGTCTTTTTAAGTAATGTAAAACAAAAAAAGGATATGCACGGAGTTTACAATACAAGTCGCGTTTTGGTGAAATATCTTTCTTCGATCGTCTTGATTGTATGGGTTCAGCTATAGTTTATTTCACCATGAAGGATAAAAAATTATTGGTTGAGTGGTGAATAATACAAGTCCACAAGGAGTTAGTCTTTTTAAGGAAAAATCCTTCTAAAAGCCCACAGGTAAATACAAACAGGAAGTCATAGAGGATCTTATATAAAGGCAATGAAAACTGACCAAAGACAATCCAATAAGGAATGTGCGCGATCATGAATAACAATGAACTTGTGATGTTAGCAATTCTGAATGTGTATATATTCCTCAAATATCCTAAAATAAATCCTCTAAATACTATTTCTTCGATGAAACCAGCGGTTAAAACGATATCCCAGAGGGCCTTAAAACACACGCTATAATCTACGGTTACTTTGCTATTCCAGAAATACCAAAAAGCAACATATAGTAATGCGTGGATACCACTAATTATACCTCCCCAAAGGATTCCTCTTTTTACATTTGTGTTGAGCTTTAAGAACTCAAATGGATTTTGATGTAAAACAAACCTTATGAACAAGAAGGTTGGAAGGAGCCATACCACAAGCCTGTCGACATAAAGATAACTTATATCTATATAAAGCCTTAATGCATCAACCGCATAAAAAGCAACCACGAAAATCGCTAATGGCCAAATGCTCGAGCAATTGTTTTTGAGCTTCAATTTTTCGATCAATCGGATTCCTCTGTTAAATATAATCTGTTCAAGATCAACGAAAATTTTTTTGCGTATGGTGCAATGTTATCATGAGTACATAACACTATCAAATATACATTACTGGGTACAAAACGAATAGCCTGTTTATATACCTACGCAGTTCCGACAGCATACGCTCGTTTACCTGACATTTGCATAAGGCCGTAAGCCTTTTCCCGTACGAATCTTTGTTGGTCGCAATTTGTTGCGGCGTTCTCGTTGTAATATGGCTCTTTCTGTATTTCCGCCACGACACCAGTGATATGCGCCTATTCATGGGCTATTTGACTTTGTATGCATGCGTATTATATTTATACGTATGCATTAATAAATCAGTTATATAAGGATATTGATATGTTTAAGCCCAATCTAAGTTATGTTCTTTTGTTTGTAGAAAATCCCATTGAAAGTGCACATTTTTATAAAAAATTATTTGGTTTTGAACCAGTCGAATTACAACCTACGTTTTCGATGTTTGCATTACCTAATGGAGTAATGTTGGGATTGTGGTCTCGTTATACCGCAGAGCCATTGGTAACTGCTACTCCAGGTGCTGCAGAAATATGTTTTAGTACAGAAGATGTGGACGCTTTGTATGAAGATTGGGGTAATAAAGGTATCACGATGATTCAAAAGCCGACTGATATGGATTTTGGTCGCACATTCGTTGCGCTTGATCTTGATGGTCATAGAATTAGAGCTTTTAAATTAGCAAAGAGAGCTTAATGGCAAAGTACTGGATAGGTGTTGCCAGCCGAGAGCACGTTAAAGGTGGAGCTGCTGGCGGTTTTGCACAGGTTTGTCATGGTAAGGGTGGTCCACTGAATAAAATGACGGCTGGAGATTGGATCGTGTATTATTCTCCTGTTGAGATATTTGGAGAAAAAACTGCATGCAGAAAGTTTACTGCTATTGGGAGAGTGCAAGATAGAGCTCCCTATGAGTTTCGTATGAGCGTTGATTTTATTCCATGGCGTCGTGATGTACAGTTTTTTGCCGCACAGGATGCGCCGATCGAATTATTAATTAGCGCTCTTTCGTTTATAAAAAATAAAAAACAGTGGGGATTTCCATTTCGACGTGGTTGTTTTGAAATACCAGAATCTGATTTTAAGGTAATTGCCGATGCGATGGGAGTAGATATTCATGAGTGATCCAATAAATTTTAGACATATAAGTGTGTATCAAACACCAGATGAAAGTCCTGGGTATCTTTTGTGGCGTGTGAGCATGCAGTGGCGCACGGCGATCGAAAAGGCGCTCAAGACAGTAAGTCTTACGCATCCACAGTTTGTTGTTCTTGCAACGTTAGGTTGGTTAACCAAAGATGGTAGTAAGGTGAATCAAGTTGAGATTGGCAAGATGGCAAGCCTTGATCCAAATACAACTTCACAGATACTCAGAGGTCTTGAACGGAAAAAATTAATCAAACGTATAAATTCAGTGGATGAACGAAGCAAAAATCCTATGCTTACCCCATCAGGAAAGGATATTCTTACGCAAGCTTTGCCACTTGTAGAGCAAACTGACGCGCAATTTTTTGCAAAAATCAGCTCTGATGAGCTGGAAAGCTTTATCCGACTATTTCATCAGTTGATGCGTTAGTCAATCCATTATAGAACTTGCGCAACCCCTCGCGCGCCAAGGGGTCACATTTTATTGAACAATCAAGAAGTTAATCCCAATCATTGTCTGCAGCGAACAGCTCCATTGGATAACCAACTTTTTTATACGCTTCACGCATTTCCTGCTGCGCCTTGTTATAATAGCCTGGCGCATACTTATCCTGTAAAGCGATAAGATCTTTCATGAATGCTTTTGAAGATGATCTATCCCCATGGTGTTTAGCCGCCAATGCATCTGCCTCTACCATAAATGCTGGAGACCCAAACACACTTATTTCCTGTGCATTTTTGGCCATTATTGGAGCAAGTGCCTCAGTCAATCGCGAGAAATTCTCAGTCCCTGGTGCCCATTCCTCAAACACATGTTTTTTATCTGGGTCAGCTTTGGCCGCTTCAGTCTTTTCAGCATTTATATTCATCAAGGTTTCATTAGCATTCAAAGTTATGCTTGAAGCCTTTTCCCCCTCGACTGGTGTGATGATGAGTGACTTGCCATCCGTCTTGAACTTCACTACAGATCCCTCCTTCATATTAAGCAATTCCATGATTGCTTTATCAAGGATTAAGGCATTGCTATTGCCATATTTGACCAATTTTTTTAGCATGGTCGACTCCCTCACAACTAAGATCGGTTAAACAACTGTATGACACAATGCTATACAATGTTATAACATTGTCAAATGTTCTTATGGAGGGTTAAATCAAATAGCTGGCGATATCATTGCCGGTAATAAATGTTACATTGTGTCGTATATAGAAAGATCTTATCTCAATCGAGTACTTAAACAGTTCTTGGTGCCTGTATGAATGCAAGGTTCTCTTGTAATCTGCTCCATCTAAAAGTTCGAAGTGTGCCCAATGAGTGCCGCCAGTCATTTCTGCAAGAAATGCCAGGCAGGCCAGTCTTCGCCCATGCTGTGCAAGGGCTGTATTTTTTAGGTCCATTTTTTTATGTATTACGTTTATATCATTAAATCCATACGATTTTCTGAAATCATCTATGTGGGTTTTACACTTAATATGGTAGAGCGCGTTACTACTCATAACAATGGTGGTTCAGTTTATACTACCGCTTATAAACCATGAGAATTAGTTTGGCATTGTAGTTTTAGTGATAAAGTGAAAGCTCTTGAGTTTGAAAAATATCTAAAATCTCATTCTGCTAGGGCTTTTTTGAAAAACGATTAGCATAGTAGTAAAATATTGATTTAAGCTTACTTAAACCTTTTTATGTGTTATTAATGCAGAGGCAAAAAAATATGCTATGGAAAAGTTTTGCGAGTGATAATTATGCAGGAATTCATCCTACTGTTCTAAAAGCCATCAATGATGCTAATCGGGGGCATGAAAAAGCCTATGCTGATGATAATTATACCGAAAAAGCTATAGGGCTTTTTAAAAAACATTTTGGTAACGATATAGATGTGTACTTTTTAACTACAGGTACAGCAGCTAATGTGCTGTGTTTGAGTGCGTTAGTAAAACCATACGAAAGCATTATTTGCGCTGAATCAGCCCATATTAATGTTGATGAATGTGGAGCGCCTGAACATTACATTGGTAGTAAATTGCTTGCTATACCAACCCAAGACGGCAAGCTTACGGTCGCAGCTATTCAAAATCAGCTGTTGAGTAGAGGTGATCAACATCGAGTGCAACCCAGGGTTATATCGATAACACAAGGTACAGAATGTGGGACGCTTTATACGCCAGCTGAGATTGCAAAAATTACCGAGTTTGCTCACGCTCACGATATGTATGTGCATATGGATGGAGCCCGTTTGAGCAATGCGGCAGCTAGTTTGAACGTCAGTTTAGCTGTGCTTACAAAAGATGTAGGAATTGATGTGGTGTGTTTTGGTGGTACCAAGAATGGTATGATGATTGGTGAAGCTGCAATATTTTTTAATAAAGAGCTATCAAAAGATTTTAAATATATTCGCAAGCAGGGTATGCAGCTTGTTTCTAAGATGCGTTTTATATCAGCGCAATTTATAGCTTTATTAACCGATGATTTATGGTTGAAAAATGCGCAGCATGCAAATGCTATGGCTATGCTTCTTGCGGATGAAATTAAAGATATTTCTTATATTAAGATTAGTAAGCAGGTTCAGGCCAACGCCGTATTTGCTATTTTGGATCAGAAAATGATCGCTCTGTTGCAGGAAAAATATTCTTTTTATGTGTGGGATTCTGCATTATCAGAGGTGCGTTGGATGACTTCTTGGGATACCACCAGGGAAGATGTTATGGAATTTGTGGCTTTTATTAAGAAGATGAAAATTTAAGTTAATTTTTTTAACAAAAGAAGTAAGTATGGGCAAACATTTAGAAAAAAATTTAGTTCATAGGAATGCAAAGAAGGGTTTGTTGTGAAGATATCTAAAAATATTACATTAATTCTACTTTTAAGTACTACCCCATATATCATACAACATGCCACTGATCAGAAAGAAACAAAATGGTCGGATCCTGAAGCTCGCATTACATCAGTTTCGCTTTCGGGTCATACCGGTGTAATAGGCTCGGTAGCAATTAGCTCTGACAATACGTTCATTGTTACTGGATCTGACGACAAAACTGCCCGCATCTGGGATGCTCATACGGGCACACTACTCTATACCCTTTCAGGTCATACTAGTGGAATAAACTCAGTAGCTATCAGCTCTGATAATCAGTTCATTGTTACTGGATCGGACGACGAGACCGGACGCGTTTGGGATGCTAAAACTGGAACACAACTCCATACTATCTATGGCCATACTAGTGGAATAACCTCAGTAGCAATTCGCCCTGATAATCAGTTTATTGTCACTGGATCTTACGACAAGACCGCACTCATCTGGAGCGCGAATACAGACACACTCCTTTATCCCCTTATTGGTCATACTGAAAGAATCAACTCAGTAACGGTTAGTCCTGACAATCAGTTCATTGTTACTGGATCGGACGACAAGACCGCGCGCATTTGGAACGCTCATACTAGTGTACTACTTCATACCCTCTTTAAACATACTGATGCAATAAACTCAGTAGCAATTAGTCCAGACAATCAATTCATTGTTACTGGATCTGACGACAAAACTGCCCGCATCTGGAATGCAAATACTGGAGAGCTCATCCGTATACTTAAAGGACATACTGATGCAATAAACTCAGTAGCGATTAGTCCAGACAATCAGTTCATTGTTACTGGATCTTTTTTCGATAATACTGCACGCATCTGGAATGCAAATACTGGAAAGCTCATCCGTATACTTAAAGGATGTACTTATGCAATAAGCTCAGTAGCGATTAGTCCTAACAATCAATTCATTGTCACTGGATCTAGCGACTATGGCGACCATAGAGCACGCATCTGGAACGCTCATACTGGTGCACTGCTTCATACCCTGACGGGACATACTAATCTAATACTCTCAGTAGCGATTAGCTCTGACAATCAATTCATTGTTACTACTTCTAGCGACAGGACCACACGCATCTGGAGAGTACAAAAGGAATAATCTTAAAATTTACCCCTTATGTTCGCAGGGCTTTATTTTTTAAATCTATTCATATGGATCCACATGAAAAAATTGTTTCTCATCTTATTACTTGCCACTATGACTAGCACACAATGTTCTGACTATGTAACACCAAAAAAACAAGGCTTAGGAGATGCTGCGTATGCAATAGACCTCTTCTGAAACCATAAAATTTATGGCATACTCATGATCTGTTTATATAAAAAAAGGTTATGAGAACATGAAATATGAAAAATTAAAATCATCATCAGAGGCACAATTTCGCAGAGTAACTGGGGTCAAGCGC